>CAZKSP010000192.1:0-5711 GCA_964555385.1 uncultured Chitinophagaceae bacterium | reverse complement strand
GTGACAGAACAGCATCCTGCAGAACTGGCTTCTCAACTTCCCTTGCTGCGAGTCCAAGTATCCGAAAACTGCAGTGAAGCGATACACACGGTTGAACCGGACTCTGGCCAAGTCCTCCACCGGTTCCTTATCACCGCTGAAAGTGGCGAACTCTCACCTGCAACCCTCCTCGAACTGACCGACCGTCAACGAATTACAGCCGGAGCAGTTAGCACAGTATTGAGCGACGCGACGCAACTCATCGTCCCAATTCCTCCGGAGTAATTGATGCGGTTAAACACCTTCTTTGCACATGTTATTTCAAGAAAAACGCAGGTGAAGAAGGCTCTCCATTACGTTGTTTGCACTACATGTAGCTTCGCGTCGACAAGCTTTCTTACACGATCCCGACCTGCCAATGTGGGGCATGGGCCTATCGCAGCCTGAAACAAAACCGCGCGGGTGACTTGCGATTTCACTAAAGCAGCTCCGTGCTTCTGAATATCGCCACCACAGTTTGGGCAGGCCAACGGAAGGGCTCTTCCGTACAGAGCCTGAAATAACGCCGTATGATTCCCGATATTTTAAGGCGGCCTTTTCCCTCGAGAGTTTTGGCCGAACTTCAGCCGACACGACCCGCGGCACCCAAGACACCGTCATGCCTGCCAGTCTTGGCGTCCCGCAGGTTGCTAATGTTCATGCCGACAATCGCAGTGACGGCCTCAAACCCTTCTCATATTCCTTCGCCTTTCGATTGTATCAAAGACTCATAGCAGCCACTGGGGCATGGCCGCATACATTCCCCTTTACGAGTCATAAACCCCTACTATCTGCGTGAGTGTTTCAGGAAGATTTGCAAGGAGCACGCTTCGTAACGCCGAATTGAATCTCTGACTTGAGAATCGCGATGTTTTACCCCAACTTCAAGCGGTGTCATCCTCCCAAATGCTTTGCTTTGGACATAGTCCTCGGCATTGCCAAGCCAACGTCTGTCATTGCTCGTGAACGAACAATTTGATTCCTAAACACCTTTGACCGGCCACGGCGAATCGCGTGGTATCCTGTGAAATTGTAAGGTATGGATTCGCCCTTTTCTTTGGATAGGATCTCCCAACGCAGCGAACCTCCACGCAAACAAAATCACCAGCCGTCCACTTCTTGACGCCCCGAAACCAGTCCTAGCACGCAGTCTTTTTGGCGAATGCCTTTCTCTGACCGTTTGTGGCCAGACTCCTGCAGGCCGTATCCTCAAGGATTAGTAGAAAGCATCAGAAGCTGTGTTAGCAACACCGAACAACGATGGAAGCGACTCGCGCCCAACAGTATCGGCCGCAGTAAACCGCGGCGGTGCAATTTTGCTTGCGCTAGCGGCACTGCAATTCATCAATCTTGTCGACTTCATGATTGTGATGCCGCTGGGCCCTCAGCTTCAAAACGATCTTGGCATCAATGCCCAGCAGTTTGGTTTGGTGGTGTCCTCCTACACACTCGCTGCAGGCATCGGTGGCTTCTTCGCCGCGGCATGGCTCGATTACGTACCACGAAAGGCTACCTACGTCATATTTTCACTCGGCTTGCTGCTGGGTACGGCGGCGTGTGGGCTGGCCACGTCGTACCCGTTTCTGCTTGCCGCACGATGCCTGACCGGCGGCTTTGGGGGCATTCAGGCTGCCCTCGCACTCGCTATCGTGGCGGACGTATTTCCAACGGAGCGGAGGGGCCATGCCAACAGCATGCTGATGTTGGCCTTTGCGGTAGCGTCGGTTGTGGGCGTTCCGCTCGGGATTGTGTTCGGCACGAAGTTTGGATGGGAGGTGCCTTTCTTTATCTTCGCCGTTTTGGGCCTGCCTCTGGTCGGGCTGGCAGGGTGGTCATTGCCCTCCATTGCCTGCAACCGAGATGATAAACAACAGCATCCCCTATCACGGCTTCTGGAGACGCTGACGCAGTCTGCTCACTGTCGGGCATTCTTGCTAATTGGGCTGATGATGGGTGGTGCGTTTGCCGTGATTCCCTTTATCAGCGTTTTCTTCGTTTCGAATGTCGGGGTGGACGAGGATCAGCTTCCCCTGGTGTTTGTAGCGGGTGGAATACTCACCCTTTTGAGTACGCCGCTCACTGGACGGCTCGTCGACCGATTCGGAGGTCTTCGTGTGTTTCTCTGGTTGGCCTCGCTATCGGGTCTGATGCTGGTCGTCCTGACGCAACTTGGGGCGGTGGGTATTGCAGTCGCGGCCTCACTTACGGCGGTGCTCATGGCGGCGAACGCGGGACGGATGGTAGCGGCGATGTCACTCATCATGTCGAGTATCGAGCCGCAGTTTCGTGGTAGTTTCATGTCAGCCAACTCAGCTGTACAGCATTTGGCATGCGGCCTCGGAACCGCAGTTGGTGGCATGCTGCTCACGGGTGGCACAGACGAGCCACTGCGCAACTTTGGTGTGGTCGGGATGCTGGCCGCAGCGGTCACGATGGCTAGCCTCTGGGTGGCCGGCCGGATTCGGCCCATTGAAGCGTAGGACGGTCGGCCACGCTTTGGCAAGGGGCCGCCGGCCGATTGGGGTGAACTGGCGCAGTCCGATGGTGATGGGGAACTCGAGCAACCAACACCGGATGATCTGCCCATGATTGACATTCATCACCGCTAACTGCCGACGACATTCCTTCGCGACGCTCACTCCTGTTGCCGCATTGAAGGCGATGAGGGAGCGGTTTGCGACGATGGCAGGATTTTCCTCCTCGTCCCGATCGATCTTACCTTTTTCTGCCGTTCCCCGGGGCGGGCGAGCCGACAACTTGGCCTCAAAAATGAGCAGAAGTCAACTGTCCGGCTGTTCCTGGCGGGGTCCGCTTGCGAAAGTGCCGCTGACCGCGGTAGATTGCCTGTCGTGGCCTTGAGCCGAATCTCTACGGCTAAGTTAAAATGTAATAACGTTTTTTCACTTTCACCCGTTATCTTCAAAAGTCATGCACTACGACCGATTCCTCGATATTTTTCTCTGCACTTCGAAAAAACCCATCGGCTCCGCCGAAGAACTGAAAGAATATAGGGCGGTTCGGGACGGCTATTACTTTGATAAAGTAGATCAAAGGGCCTACATCGCCGCGAGGTCAAGGAGAACCAAAATAGGACAACTGAATTCAATACATCTTGATCAACAAGAGATTTCAAAAGTTGACGCGGACTATTTAACGTCGGCGCTGGCGGGAAACCGCGTTATCAGGAACATCGGTACGATAAACACGACAACCAAGTACGTCGCCTGCTATCTCGACATCAATTATGTAAATGGCTTTAACGACAACGAACAGGTGGCGAGACCAATCCCACAGCTCGAGATGCTCATGGACTGGATCTGCGAGAAAACGATTGTTTCAAAACTAATGATTGTTGGGCACGGAAGCGGAGTGGCTGGCAGGGGGATCTTCTGTGGCGGGTATGAAGCAACTGCTGAACAACTTGCCACATCGTTAGAATTGAATGGGCTTCGGAAAGGTCCTTCTCCACGTGATCGCCCCACAGCAAAGCCGGGGGCCAAATGGAAAAATGACCGATCAAGTGACAGGTGCTATTGCTGCCAGGGCCAAATCAGGAAGGGAGTCTTTGTATCCAACAAGCATCACTGCCGGAGGTGTGGTGAAATCGTAGATGACGGGTGCTCGAGAACACGCATGGAGCTCGAAGAGGCACTGACTGAAAAAAATGGCTTACAACGAAACACCGGCCGCGTCCGTGTCTGCAACACCTGCGTGAACGAAATCAGAAACCCGGCCCCATTTAACCCGGAAACTTCATTGAACGTTGTGAAGGGCTTAAGACAAATCAATATAATGTCTTGCGGCGCTGCAGCGAGCACAGACGCGAGGGCGATGCCGGTTTTCGCAAGCAATCATAGTTTTGCCGTTCAATCCTTTGCCGAAAACTTCACCAAATCGTTAACGGCAAAAAAGATAAGAGGCGTGAGAATTGCAGCGGCCAATGAATCGGTGTCACTTGCTAGAGGAGATCAAAAGGATGCCAGTACTATAGCAATTCCAAAAGAGGGGAAGCCTGCAAATTGGTCGATTAGGAAAAATGGAATTCCAAACAAGACATACGGTTTTGATCGCAGCTGGGCGAATTCAAAAATTCAAGAGTACCGAAACGCGAAAAATTTCCAAGATCGGATCGACGACCGTACTTTTCTTATTAAGGTAAGCCCTAATCGCTCAGAACTGTACTTCGGACTCCTAAGTTCCGAAATGGTGTTAAAAGCAATTACAGAATTTTTTTACCGACATTGGAAATTTCCCCAGTGGACGGTAACGACTATCAACGTGGCAGAGGGCATTTTCGGCATGATGCCAGCGTCCGCAGCGTTGGCACTGACAGCAACGGCACGCAACAGGTTCCAGAATCGCATGGGTGGACAAATGGGGCCCCAAGCGATCGCGTTGATGAGAACGCTTCGACTGACACCGCCCCCTGGCTATAATCTGCGGTTCGAGGAACTTATCGACTCCATCAAACTGATTAGCGGACGCACTGAAGTTTCCTGGATCGATGTAAAAGTCGTCAGCACGTCTTAGGGGGAATGTTGGCACTATATTTCCTGACTGCCGTCAGCCCGTTTGTCCTTTTTTCTCTCCACGAAAGACATCTCATATGCCATCAGAAGACTCTCAAAAAATGACACCCGACTCGACACACTCTGAGCAAAACAAGCGGCTGATTTTCTTTGGTGAAGAGCCATACCACCTTATCGATCAAATACCGCAAGAAGGCGATCTGATGCCCGATTTCTTGCTCTGGCTATTTCGAGATGGTATCGGACAAAGCGTGTCACGAGACGATCTGATTCAGCAAGAAACGCCGGCACTCTTTTGTTGCATGCACTCTGTCGATGGAAAAGTTGGAGTTCGTCAGGCTCGTCGCGTAGAGCGTCTGCTTTCAGACTTCGATGGGTATGTCCGTGGAATTCTTGTGAGTTCAGACCTTCCTTTCACCCAAAATCGGTTCGTGAATTTTGAAACGCTTTCCTATTTGACTGCCGCAAGTGATTACCGAGGGCATTTTGGAAGAGCATTTGGCGTACACATTGAAGAATTGGCATTGCTGGCACGATCCCTATTTGTCACTGACCGAAAAGGTGTGTTGACACACATTGATATCGTTAGTGAATTTACGGACGAGCCTGACTATATGTCCGCGATGCATGCACTCTCAGATATACTCTAAAGTCTGATGGAGCGGGTTTGAGTCACCGCTAACCTTCGTTTCCTTACGGTAAGAATTCGTTGATTATTAAAGCGTATTGCTCTTTTCGGTTCTCATCAGAAGATTGAGTGACTTACTTGCCCGCTTTGGAAATCCTGTCCAGTTGATATGAAGGTCTACTGCCCTGAGGGCGAGGAGACTTTCCATGGCGATGAGACGCATGCAACGGGAAGCGAAGACGGGCGAGCATGTCGGTGTCTTGGCTACCGCAGGGAGCGGCTGCTGTGGTTCGGCTGAAACCATTGACGCAAAGCCTTGCCATCACGACACGTCGCGAATTGCCAGGGCGAAGCTGTTGGCACGGGTGGGTGAGAAGTTTTCACTGACGGTCCCAACTGTGGCGGCGGGATCCGGCTGATCAGCTTCATCACCGAACCGGGGCCGATTCGGAAAATCCTGACGCACCTGGGTGAACCGCGTGATCTGCCGCGCGTGTCACCAGCGCGGGGGCCTCCGGTCGACTGGGGTGAACTAG
>CAZKSP010000191.1:0-5730 GCA_964555385.1 uncultured Chitinophagaceae bacterium | reverse complement strand
GATGGCGCAGACCTCAGCAATCACATCCTCTCCGTCAACATCTTTCTGAATCGCTGAATCGAAGCGGAGGGGCCTGTTTCGATCGCCTGTGCGGCCAAGTCGTCGACTCGCTTGTCTTTGACACCGCCGAAACATGTGAAACAAGGCTATCTGCCACGCTGGATTCTTCCATCCGCAGCGTGAACCTCATGTGTTAGCCGTAGCCTCACGGCTAAGAAACCCCGTCGGGGTTAATCGAAGAGCACTGGGCGTTGCGCTGACGAGCAACCTCCGATGGTTGATAGCCCCTGGAAGCCCTGCTCCTGACAGCTCGGCACCCCGGGATTGATCGGAATGCTATAGCCTACGCCTCGCAACTCTGAAACGTTGGCAAACAGCAGTTGATCGAGCATGCTGAGAAAGTGCTCGAGAAAAGATGGAGAGAATTTTTTCGGAAACGACCTCATAATGGTTCGATAGGTCCCGCAGGTGGAACCAACTGAGGCAGCGGCCTTGCCACAGAATCATTCGAGGATGCGAACTCTACGGCAACGGGCCGCTGATTGGAATCGTTCTGTCGCAAAGTCAAACGCTGTGAAAGGTGTCGCACAACTAGGAAATCGGACATGCACACAATCAGAAGACTACTCTGGCAACCAATAGCAAGTGACTTACTTGCTGGAAAACTCGCGCAGATTCTTGCCTATGTCACCGCAATTGGGTTTTTCGTGATTGCTTTGAAGAAAATTGCGACGATGCAGTTGACGGAGGAACAGCTTTTCTTCGGCGTTCTACAGGTACTGATATTGTTCCTGGTGATCATTCACGGCGGAACACTGGCTCGAATCGAGGCAGAGCTCACCAAGAAACATGATTGACGCGAGGCATTGACACTGCGACAGCACCATGGTGTGAAATGAAGCAGCGATTCACACAAAATCTGAAATCAACGACAACCGCTGCGGCCCGGTGATTGGGGGCATGAGTGAGTGCGCAACGGTTTAACCTAATCCTTCTGTCTATTCACAAAAGACGCCTCCGTTGCCAACCCGGCAGCGGAGGCTTTCTTTGTCCGCCATGGGGCAGGGGAAGGGAGTTGCGTTTTTCTGATCGATTTAAAGTTTCCTATCGGTCATTCGCCGGCCCCGTTCCTGCATCTTCTCCAACTCCCACCGGACGGTGCCTTTGAAGCTGACCGCGAAAATCACCCAAACTTTGCCAATACAGCGTTTCGTTGAGATCCACTTCAGCCACAATCACCGATCCCCATCTCTCAGCCACCTGGATTGTCCTGCCATCACGGCCATAGATCGCTGTTTTCGTCCAATCGGCAGAGAGGTCGGTATATGTGCTGCTCACCAGATAGACATGATTTTCACAGGCTCTGGCCGACGCGAGCAAGGGATTGCAACCCCAAACGGGCCACGCAATCACCTCGGCCCCGCCGTTCGATAATTGTCTTGCTACTTCGGGAAAGAAACCGTCGTAGCAAACCATCATCCCAATTCTGCCAAATCGCGTCTCGAAGACCGGGTACTCATGACCGGGGGCAATCCCGCCCTCGATCTCTCCCCGAGGCAGTGTGACCTTGCGATATTTCCCGGCCACCTTGCCATCGGGCCCAATCAAGACTGCCACATTGAAGACGAGGTGTTCGTCACGTTCGAGTAATCCAACTACTAGATAAAGGTCGTGCTTTTTCGCCAGTTGACCGAAATAATCCGTCGATGGACCAGGAACCGCTTCCGCTGCCTCAATATACGACCGACCCGATTGGTAGTACGTCAGAGTTTCCGGAAGCACGACTAAATCGGCCTTTTGCTTCGCGGCCTTTTCGATAAGAGGTGCGAATAGCTCGCACTTCTCGGCAGACGTTTTTCCACCACGTGGCTGGTAATGGACACTCGCCAGACGTACCAGTCGCGGTTTGGGGGCTTCAACCACTGACCACTGAGGCTGATACCAGATCACCTCGCCCCCCGCCGCCCAGCGGTACTCCAATTCAATCAGAGCAAATTGAGCGTTTTCCGGGGCTCGAAAGACGCCAGCTACCTCGATGCGACCAGGGGCGATCTCACGACCATCTTGAGGAAACTCGGGCTCAGCCTGAGGACGCTCACCGGGTCGGTACGACGCGTAAGATGGCTTATCACGAGAAACCTTGTTTCCCGTTTGCCCCAACCACGTAATTCGCGCCACAGCCGACCGACGTGGCGTCTTTATTCTCAAGGCCTCGCGAACGACAGAAAATTGGTAATGCTCACCTCCATCGACTGGGACTTTTGTCCTCCAGCCTCCCTGCAACCCATCACGTTCATCGGCCCGAATTGAAAGCGAGCCCGTACGACTCTCTTGCGTCATCTCCGGCTGAATTTCTGATCGCGGCGTGTAGCTCTCCCAACGATCCAGCGGAATTATTTCGGCGACCAGCGTTTCGCTGCTTAGGGCCAAGACCATCAAGCCACCGAGGAGCATTTTTTTGAATGTCATAAGGAACAGTTTCCTGACGCTGAACATCGCCTGTCTCTGATCACTTCGGCGTTACGAGTTGCTTGGACGACCCTAACCATTTAAGAAAAAACGACTGCCATGCTTCATCGATATCCGGTGAAATCGCCTTGTGGCCACAGGTGAGCGGAACATATTGAAAACGATCCTCCATCGACAGCAACCTATAAACCTCCTCCGCGCGTTCGACATAGCCAACACTCTGCCTGTCATCTGAGTGAGGTGCCGACACTTTATCCGTACTACACCCAATGATCATCAGCGATCGAGGTGCTGCCATTGCGAGCAACTCGTGGTGATTGCGCTCAAATCCCGGGGTCGAAGGATCGGTATCCAAAAGGCTCCAAATCGTCCCTCGCTTCGATTCATCAGGATAGTCTTCGGTCTGAATGTCATCGAACGACCTTTCAAAATCGAGGTACCAGGGTGAGTGATAATTCGAGGCACCGAAGATCGGGATGTGCGGATCAATCGAAACAGTAGCTTTGACTTCCGGGGCAAAGGCGGCGACGTACAAAGCCGTTTTTGCACTCAGGGAAAAACCGATAAATCCGATTCGGGCTGGGTCCACTTGCGGAATGCTCTTTAAGAATTCCACTTCCCGCTGGACATCGTGAACCATCTTGCCCATGGAAAGCCAGTGTCCGAATCGCTCGTAGACGCGTTCCTGTGCACCCGTGCTATAAGTGGTTCCGTCTCGATAATTTCGAATGAATGACCACCCCGTAAGCACAACAAATCCCCGCTTGGCAAGCCAAGTCCCCCACCATTCCTCAGGCTTCCGAAAATCTGGTGACGTCGAAGTCCAGGCAATGACCGCCGGGCATTTCCCGTCGGCGGCTTCATCCGGAACCAGCAACAAATGCGGTTGCATGAAGTCTTTCTCCATTGGCAACCAAATTTCAATGCGACGATAACCATCGCATTGAACTTCTGCCGACTTTTCAATCTTGGTGATATCTCCAAACCAGCGATCATCCTGTGATGTGGGGCCCAGCTTCCCAAGAATCTCTGTCCAATACCCAACGAGTTCAGGACGCTTCTTCGTCCACCAAGCCTGCGCCGATCCAACCGTCTCACCGTTGTCCAAAACAAGTAGCGAGGTCAACTCTTGTGACTCCTGATGCCGCATTCTCGAGTCACTTCCATCCGGCGGCGTGTGATAGAAAGCCTGCGCCTGGATTGACTCAGAAAAAAGAACAAACCCTATCAGTATGCCTACTAGCGTGAGGTAATTCATACTCGCCCTCCTTACGACTCGTACCGATGGCGTTTGATTCCCAGTCCTTGAAAAGTTTTCGTCGCTCTTCACGAGGACAACTTCGTATTAGCTCTTCGGCGACCGTTGGCGGTGGTGAAATATCGATCATCGGCGGACCATGCGGCGACGCTTGCTCGAAGCCTCGAGCACCAAAAAAATTTTGCCTCCTCACACCAGTCAAGCGCTGCCTCCCGGGCTGGTGAAATGTCTGGCAGCTCTAGTGGTTCACCCAGACACGTCAGCGTCCTACCCTTAGTATCGCCACCGTAAACTGGCTTTCGGTATCATGCAAAATGAACTTTTGAGCGCGGGAGTTTATTCGTGATGACTTATATCCTAGCTGCGTTTGTTTTGGTCACGATGTCCGTGGCTCTACCAACCAGCCAGGCAGCCGATCCGTTTTGGGGTGCAGATCCGACATGGACCCTTATTCACGAGCCCGCAGTCGAAAAGGAATTGAGACTCTCGCCTGCCAAGAGCCAGGAATTTCGCGGCCTGCTAGACGAGTTCGACGCAAGGTTTTTTCCGCTGCGAAATCAGCCACAGGACCAGGCCGCCGAAGGTGTTCGGACAATATTGGCTGACCTCACGAATCGCCTTGAGTTGCTGCTCTCCGATTCCCAACTCCGAAGATTGGTAGAAATCCAGACCAGACAACAGGGGACGGCTGCACTGCTCCGGCCGAGCTTTCGGAGGCAGATGAACTACAACCCCCAGCAAGAAGAAAAACTTGAGGAAGTAATCACTGAAACCCTTTCGGCAACCAAGGAACTCGAACAGCGTGCCTCAAACGGCGAACCACGCTCGCCTCTAGAAAAGCAATATGCTGCTCTGAAGCGAGATGAGCTTCAGGAAGTCCTTGGAGTCTTGAGCCCTTTCCAGAAATCTGTATGGCAAAAGGCTTTGGGTCGGAATTTCGATCTCACGAAGCTCGGCCGTGCGAAGTTCAAGGCCCCCGAACTTGTCGACTCTGGTGAATGGCTTCATTCGGAAAAGCCACTCACATTGAATTCATTTACGGACAACGTCGTCGTGCTGCATTTTTATGCGTTTGGCTGCATCAATTGCATCAGAAACTTCCCAACGTATCTCGACTGGCAGGAGCGATTTCGGAATAAGGACGTCGTGATCATCGGCATTCACACGCCCGAGACGGCCGCCGAGCAAGACTCGGCGAGTGTTAAAGAGAATGCCACTGAGGCTGGCTTCGATTTCCCAGTCCTGATCGACAAAACAAAGGCCAACTGGAACGCATGGGGAAACTCGATGTGGCCCTCTGTCTATCTCATTGACAAACGTGGCTACCTTCGGCACTTTTGGCCAGGTGAACTGAAATGGCAGGGGGCGACAGGTGACGTTTGGATGCAGGGCAGGATAGAAGAGCTTTTGTCTGAACCCACCGCCCCCTGAGCAGAAGGCTCACCACATTGTTTGCCAAATCTAGCTACACATGCCGGACAGCCGAAAACACCTCGACAGTTCCTTCCTGACGATCGGATGATGCTTGCTCGGACTCCGCATCACCTTGGGAATGCGTCAACTCACCCTAGTCGCACGGCGGCCCTCGGGGCGTGATGACTTTCGCATGCGTCCAGGGCCAACTCAGCTTCCACGTCTGTGCCGAGGCAGGGTAGAGCGGCGCCGCTCAGGCTGGACGCCCGTGCCCGGAATAACAGAAGCCACTGCACGGCGAGCGCTGGACAGTTGGAGTAATGCAGCAGGTGCGCGAGGCCCCGCAAATACTCCAGCACATTCCGGACAGCAAGGCCCACATGCCTTCTCCAGCGATGTCACTCTGCGAACAAGAGGGAAACACTGTCGATGATTGGCTTCGACTTATTCTCCGTCGCATCCATCATTCGCAATTCGATTTGAAACCCATAGGCGGCCGGTAGGTCTGTGAGGTCGACCATTGCCGGGGATTTTGCAATCTGTTTGGAGAATCCCGGAATAGCGTCGTAGCGCTCTTTCACTTCGGTCCA
>CAZKSP010000190.1:0-5765 GCA_964555385.1 uncultured Chitinophagaceae bacterium | reverse complement strand
TGGCCTTCTGAACCATCGCGTAATTCCCTCTGCTTCCTACTTCGCTTGAAATGGCTGACTTTGAACAATGGCGTGCACGAACTCCCCCAGCACAAATTTATTCCTGCCGGCTGACTGAACAATTTCATCTGCCAGCTCTTTGTCGGAGAAACTAAATGGGCGGCCCAGCGCATACTCGATCAGGTGCTCGGTGAAACCGCGGGCAAAGTCCTCTTCACGCTCGACGATACGGTCACGGAGTTCGCTGTAGTTGGCGAAGGCTGGCCCGTTGTGGAGTACCCCAGAGGCATCAATCGTCCATGTCTTCTTCTTTTTGCCGGCACCGTCGCTGTTTTCGGTCCGCCACTTACCAGCAGCGTTGAAGTTTTCCAGTCCGAAGCCGATCGGATCAATCTTACGATGGCAGCTTGCACACTGGGCTTCTTCCTGGTGCGCGAAAAGCCGCTCACGCGTGGTGAGCACCTGATCCTTCAGCCGAGAAATCTGCGGTACGTTTGGCGGTGCTGGTGGCGGTGGATCGTTCAGTAGATGCCGTAAGACCCATGCTCCGCGTTCAACCGGACTACTGGCGATGCCGTCGCTGCCCATGGCGTGGATGGCGGCCATGCCAAGGAGACCGCCACGTGGCGAATCGGCGGGCAGTTCGATTTTGCGGAATTCGTCACCCGTGACGCCTTCAATGCCGTAATAGGTGGCGAGCAGCCCGTTGACAAATACATAGTCGCTCTTCAGCAGTTTGCCCAGCCGGCCGTTTTTCGGATCGCGCAGCAGATGGGCGAATGACTGATAGACCTCTTTGCGCGTGGCGGCCCGGGTGCTTTCATCAAAATCCCGGTGGAGATTCACATCGAACTGGAAGAAATCGAGTCGCTCCATGTCCAGCCATTGATGGACGAAGCCGGCCACGAAGTCATCTGAACGCGGATCAGCAATCAGCCGGTCAACCTGCTGCCGAAGCGTTTCCGGCTGATGCAACTTGCTCTCTTCCGCAAGCTGGAGCAGTTCGGCATCCGGCGGTCCGCTCCAGAGGAAGTAGGACAGCCGAACCGCGAGTTCGCGATCATCAAGCTGGCGTCGCAGAGCTTCGTCACCAGGTTCATAGAGATAGAGAAATCCCGGCGAAGCGAGAATGACGCTGAGTGGCGTGCGAATTGCCACCTCGAAAGAATCTCCCGCAGCACGTCTGGTCTGGAAAATCCCGACGAGACGATCAATAAAATCAGACTCGGGCAACTGTCCTCTAAACGCTCGGTCGGCAAAATGTACGAGGATCTCTTGGGCACGAACTTGATCCTCAAGGGTTTGATCGGCGTGGGTCAATGCTGCGATGACGGCCGAGGAATCCGACGTTTCATCAAATGGCCCCTCCCATTCAACCCAGTCAACCCAAAGAGCCGGCGGTGGCGGGAGCCCCGTTTTTGTCCGAGCTTCTTTCTCGCGTTGTCCATCTGCCCTGGGATCACGCTTCTCCCGCAGGGCGAATATACGCGGGCCTCCTGTCCGCAACTGAACTGGCACCTCGATGGTCTGGGGCTGGTCCGTTGAGCCTGTCACCTGAAACGTTGCCACGTGAATGAATTCGTCCTTTTTGGGAATGGCCCCAAGGTCGACGAAGTGCCGCTCCGATGGTGTGCCTTCAACGGCACCAATGCGGAATCGTAGTTTGTATTCGCCCGAGGACAGACTCTCGACAACGTGCTTTGTTTTCCGCCAACCAGAAGGGTGCTCAGGCGGCAATGCGATGATTTCTTCTTTGTTGATGGTGGATAGGGTCAGAAATGCCCCGGTTTGCGAGAGCGGATCATCAAGATATCGACGGTATGTCGGTCCGTGTTGCTCAAACTGACGAAGACGGAACCGAGCTTCCTGTTCATCGACGATGCCTTTCTGTGGCTTACCCGTTTCCAGAAATGTTTTGGCATTGTCATGGCCACCCTTAAAATAACCGTTGTACGTGCCACCAACCTTTGCGTTCGCATGATCCTCAACCTCGCGTCGCTGCTTCCATCGTTTGCTGGTGGCGGAATGAGGGCCTTCGAGTTCGACCCAGTCGATCCAGATAGCGGGCGGGTGGCCGTAGCCGTTTTCTTTCTTCCACGCGTTGTGCGCATCCCAAAGCGCTTTGAGGTTTCCGTTGTTGGGTTGCTTCTCCTGCACCGCGAACTCGCGAATCGTATCGGAGGTGACCTCGAGCGGAATTTCGATCGTTTCGGGATTGTCGATGGTACCGGTGACTTGATGAGTGCTGATGGCTCGGCCTTCGAGTCCCCAGTTTCTGCTCTCGATCAAACGCTGGGGATGCCCCACTTGAATAAACCGTCGCGAGGCAGGTGTGCCTTCAACAGCACCCACGCGGACCCGCATGAGGTAGCTGCCGGGGGGAAGGTCATCGGGCTTCACGATTACCCGCCCAGTTCCGTGGGCAAGCATCAGGTAGCTGCCACGATCGCAATGCGGTAGCGACGCATAGTGTCTGTAGTAGGCGAGGTTGCGGCCGTCTCCCTGGGGATTGCCTGCTGCCGCCTTTTGTGCGTCGCGAAACCCAAAATCTTTCGGATGAGGAGTACCCTCAAGGCGGTCAGCATATGCATAGAACCGAGTGGAGTGGTCAATGAGGCGATCGGTCTTTCGAATCTCCGCAATTCTTGCCTGATTCTCGGGGGTCTTCGCAGCCTCATCCACTCCCTTTCGCCAGCGCGTGAAACGGTCATATTCATCTTCAATGCTGGCAATTCGTTTGTTGTTTTCGCGATTGAAGGCTCGTTCCGGCTCAACACGAAACACACGAGGCGGCTGGCTGCGAGCAGCCCACCGCTCAAAGGACTCGTCGATGGCCTCGCGTCCGAGTGTGAGATATTGCTCAAACTGATCGCCGGAGATGAACTGCGATGCGCCAACGGTATCAAAGGTGCCAGAGCCGCCATCGGCAGGGAGTGAGTCAACATCGACGCGAATGCCCGTCAACTGTTCAATGGTGTTGCGGTACTCCCGCCGGTTGAGACGCCGCATCGTGATTTCACCACCTGCATCTGCCAGACTCCGGCGTGCGGTGACCATCGTGTGCGCAAGGTCATCAAGGAAATCTGCCTTTTCAGCGTTTCCAGGCTGCTCGGAATCCTCTGGGGGCATCTCCCCGGCGTTCAGCGTGTTCAGCACCTTCTGCCAGAGTTCGGCCTGTTCAAGTGTGGCAATACGAAGTGGCAGTGTCTCCAGATCGACCTTTCCTTCACGCGTTGCCGAGTCATGGCAATCGAGGCAGTACGCCTTGAAGAACGCCTGATGTTTAGCCGGAAGGCTGGCGTCTGGAACCGCGGCCTTCACGACAGGGCTGACTAGCGTGCATGCAACAACGAACGGCAGAAAGAAACCGGTTGTCATTCTCATCTTGAAACTCGCCAAAGCCCTTTGGTTCCTCATTTTCAGCCGGAAAATCCATCCATGACATTTATCGCTTGGGGCAAACCCGATAACGCTGAGAGTCTTCGGAGTTACCGATCACCGCATCCTACGGCGGCAGACTTTATCCTTATCCTGTGAAGGGATGATTCCTGACCCCTGATCACTCACTCTGCGACAATGCTACGTGTTTAGGAAGCCTGCAATTCACTCACGACACCGGTGCTGTCACCGTGCCGGTCCACACCAATTCCCATACCTTGAAGCATGGTCAGCCAGACATTGCAGAGGGGCGTATCTTTGGGAAGAACGAGGTGCTGTCCCAGTTTGAATTTGGATCCGCCACCCGTAAGGACGGTCGGGCAATTGGTGAGATAATGGATCGAACTGATGTTCGATCCAAAGGCCACAGCGGTGTGGTCAAAAAGGCTAGAGCCGTCGGGCTCTTTCGTGGCCTTGAGTTTGTCGATGAGGCGCGCCAGAAGTTCGCTGTGGGCCTTGTCACGCACCTTCGAGGCCTCCATGCGATCGCCCGGCGAATAATGACTCACATTGTGAGAACTGGGCTTAAGATCGAGGCTCTGCAGGAGGCTCTGGCCGGGCATCCGGTAGGTCAACACACGGGTGCTGTCGGTCTGCAGGGCAGCGACGATGAGATCCTGCATGATCTCGATCTCAGCCTTCCCCTTGAGACCTGGCTGCGGTTCGTCAAGAGCCGCACTGGCCTTCGGAACATCAAGCCAGTCCTCGTCCTTGTTCAGACGCGTCTCAATGTCTCGAATGCCCTGGAAGTATTCGTTGAGTTTATCGGTGTCGGTTTTGGAAAGACCTCGCTGCACCCGTCTGGCCTGAGCCAGGACAGCGTCGAGGACGCTGCGGTTCTCCGCGATCGCGGCCTGACGCTGTTCCAGCGGCGTGTCATCTGGCGAAAAGAGTTTGTGGAAAACCTGCACCGGGTCGTTCTGGCCAGCGATGGGCTTGCCGCGGCTGTCCCAAGCCAGTGACAACCCTGGGCCATGGCCTTCAAGCGCAGAACTGTTGAGCTGGATTGACGAAAACCGGGTGCCCTGTCCCAGACGCTCAGCCACGACCTGATCGGCAGAAATACTGTTGGCCATGTTCTGCCCGGGGACGGCGTAGCGATTGGCCCCCGTCAGCCAAAAGGTACTGCCCCAGTGGGCTTCGTTGGTGTACTGATTTGAACATCCCTGAACGACGGTAATGTCGGACTTGTGCCGAGCCAGCGGGGCCAGGCCTTCCGTGAGCTTGTAATCGCTGCCGGTCTGGCCAACATCCGGAAACCAGGTCTCCTTGGTCACGCCAAATCCAATGCTGAGAAAGACAGCCCGTTTCGAGGGTGCGGCAGGCTCATTAACCGCTGCCGACGCAAACCGGCGGAAGCCGATCGATTCAAACGCAGGCAGCGCGATGAGCGACCCAGTGCCTCGCAGGAAATAACGGCGATTGATCCCGGCTTTCATAACAACACCTTTTTGCCTCATTTAGTACCGCAGAGTGATTGCAGGATTGCTACAAAACTAATGGAATTGCTGGAGTGGAAACGCCGGCTGAATGATTGCGGTGAGGGCAACGTCACTCACAAATGAATCGCCCAGACCGACCGCATGACCGGTATTAGTCCCTGCATGCATACTCACCGAGATGACCGCGACGGTGGCCTCCGGCGGCAAGATGCACGACGCTGATAGACGTGACTCTCCACCTACCCCCAGCCGGACGGCCTTTCCACCGACCGCAACCGCATCGCGAAGAATGCCTGGCCAGTGTTTTGCGATCGACTCGGGCTTCGCCTGAAATAAGCTGATTCGGCAGACTCCTCGGAGATCTGGCAGATCCGCTGGTGGATTCTCCTGGCGAAAACTCGCCGACAGTTTCAGCACTGTTGTCTGCTCTGATGCCGTATCGCCGCACTGTTCGCGAAGCGGCTGTAGGTCGATCAGTTGAAAAACATCACAGGACCGAGCCAGGCCGCTTGGTGCACCGGCGATGTTGGCTGTTCTGAGGAAACGCAGTTCACGGTTGCCGTCCGCCCGCTCGATCACTTCCGCGGGGTCACCACTCCATTCACCAAAAAGAACTGGAAATCGATTCGGAATCAGCCCCAGATCGAGCGATGAAAATTTATGGTCAGCAAGAGTGATCTGCCGAGCGACTGCCTCAGCCACAGGCATCCCCATAACCATCCGTACTCCAAGGACTCCCAGAAGAGCGCCTAGCAGCAAGCCAGCGGAGATCGGCTGCCATGCCGGCGACCGGCGAAGCAATCGTTCCGACGATCGCTTCAGGGGCACCTGTGGTTGCCTATCGAGAATCGAAACAATCGATTCATGCCGCAGATGACTGATCAG
>CAZKSP010000189.1:0-5804 GCA_964555385.1 uncultured Chitinophagaceae bacterium | reverse complement strand
GTCATCGCGAACAAAAACGATGCCGGCATTCACGGCGGCCGGACGAAGCTCAACCCGGTTCTCCTGGCCGCTCCAATAGCCCCGGCCACTGACAACAACGGTTCGCTTCAGCGTCTGCTGAGGGCGGCGGACCCACTGCTCAGCTGGGCTTGCTGTGTGAGTGGACGCCAATCCCGTTGCAGCAGTCACGGTGAGAGTCCGGCAAGAGAGAAGATGAAGAACTGCCCCACGCCCTGCGTGCGGCGGCCACTTGGACCACCGCACGCAGCGGGGGAAACGCAGGCAGACGAGGCAGCCGACTAGCGGCTGATGGGCTGGCCACCGGGTGCCGCAGCGACACCACCAGCATTGAGCAGCCGGAGCACATCGGGCGTGATGTCAATGGTCGGGTCGTAGTAGACCAACGGCTTCGTGATCCCGCGAAGCACTTGATTACGGTCACCGGAGTCAACCGGATCGCCATCGAAGCGATGCACCACTGCGATGCCGTGGTCACGGGCGAACTGGGCCACCGCTTTTTCAATCTCACCAAAGACCTCGTGGTAGACAGCGGCTTCGCGGTCCATGAAGTCCTTCTTCTGCAGTTGGGCAGTCACGTTGAACTCGCCCTGGGCCTTGGCAATCTCAGCCTCGAGCTTCTTATATTCCGGCGTGCCGGGATTGAAGCCCTTAAGCTGCTCGACTAGTCCGTTGATCCGGTCACGCTCGGCTTTGAGGCCATTTTCAGCCGCCATCACCTCGTCCCGCATCTTGTCCATCGAGGTCTTGAAACGGGTATGGTTCTTGAAGATGAAGCCGATGTCGATGACGGCCTGATGGGTAGCCGGCGGGCGGCCCTGGGCATGGGCCTTCGCGGCCGGCAGGACAGCAACTGCCCCGACCAGCAGGCAGATCACGCTTCCAAAGTTGGCCAATTGTCGCTTCACGGGATGCACTCCTTGCATGGGTCTCACGGATTTTCCGCCTGTGGCCGGAATCGGTTCCGGCCCGCTCGTTCGGTCACTGCCTGCGACCGTGAGGCGGGACTATGGCGATCGGAGGTGGCCGGCTCAAGAGCAATCGGGCCGCCAAAAAAGGCGGCATCCGCAGCGTCCGAGCCGGCTCAGGGGCGGCAAAAGTCTCGTCGCGGTGGCCGTTCCGGTCGAATGCTCCTCGAGCGTTCGCCGACCTCTTCGCCTCGCCAAACGTGAACTATTCACCGGAAGCCACGACCGAAAGCGACTCGACAAGCGGCACGTATCCCACCGCATCTTCTCTGTCCGAGCCGGCTCTGGGGCGGCAAAAGTCTCGTCGCGGCGGCCATTCCGGCCGAATGCTCCTCGAGCGTTCGCCGACCCCTTCGCCTCACCAAACGTGAACTATTCGCCGAAAGCCGCGAGCGAAAGCGACTCGACAAGCAACGAAATGCCCGCGTTGGGGGCGAAGCGAACCAGCCCGCTCCTACCGTGGATCACCGAGCGTCACCGTCAGGGTCTTCTCTGCGCCGTCACGCTTCACCACCACTGGCACGGCCTCGCCCGCCTTGTGCTTGCGAAGAGCGCTGTCGAAATCTTCCAGCCCGGTGATGGCACTTTCGCCGAGGCGGACAATCACGTCGCCACCCTGCAGGCCACCTTGGGCTGCAGGTGAACCTTTCGAAACACCGGTAATGGCATACCCCCCACCTGGCTTGGCGAAATCGGGAATGCTGCCAAAGTAGGGCCGGTCACCGCCACCGCCTTGGAACATTTTGCTGGCCACCTCGATGTAGTCGGGCGACTGCGGGGCGGTGGCCAGTTCGCGAATAATCGCCGCAATCAGCTGGCTGATACGGGCCATGCCTGCGTAGTTGATCTTCTCGGCGGTGTCAGTCGGCCGGTGATAGTCCGTGTGTGACCCCGTGAAGAGATGCAGCACAGGAATCTTGCGAGCGTAGAAGCTGCTGTGGTCACTGGGGCCGAACCCGCCCGGTTCCTTTGCAACCGTGAATCCGGCTGCCTCGGTCAGCCGGTCGATAAGCGGATCGAAGCCGGTGCCAGTGCCAGTGCCGTGGATGATCAGCTTGTCATCAACCAGCCGGCCCACCATGTCGAGATTGACCATGGCCGCAGTCCGCTTGAGCGGCACCAACGGATTGGACGTGTAGTGGCCGCTGCCCAGCAGCCCTCGCTCTTCACCGGCAAAGGCCATGAACAGCACTGTCCGCGGGAATGGCCCCATGGCCTTGAGCTGTCGGGCAACCTCCAGCAGCATCGCCGTTCCACTGGCGTTGTCGTCGGCACCGTGGTGGATCGCATGCTGGCCCGGCGCCAGGGAGTTGCTGTCGCCGTAGCCGAGGTGGTCGTAGTGGGCCCCCAGGATGACCACATCACGGTCAAGGGCCAATCCGTCGGCTGACTTTCCGGTTCCGGGAAGAACGCCCACGATGTTGTCGGCGTCGGTCTGCTGCCGCTCGATCGTCACCTCGCCCCGAATCCGCCAGCCATCAAGCGGACGGCTCTGCGGCTCAAGGGTCTTGTCGATCTCGGTTTCAAACTTGGTCAGGGGTGATCCGGTCGCCCGCTCGATCAGATCGGCGACAATACTGCGGCTGATCTGCAGCACCGGCATCTGCCGGCCGTTTTCACCGCCTCCCGCCCGCCGGAAATCCATCAAGGCATCGGACTCGGTGGCGGAGGCATCGTTGCAAAAAATGACCCCGCCCGCCTCATGCTCCGAGGCATTGGCAATCTTTCGGACCAGCGCCGCGTGCTGCGTCGCCTGATTGCCATTGAAGACACTGTGCGGATTCTCCTTCTGCGGCTCTTGCCGCAGCATCACTGCGGCAGCCGCCTTCGCGGCAGCCCCGAGGGGGGCGTAGTCGTCATACTCTTCGGCCGGGGCGGTGATGCCGTAGCCGGCAAACACCAGCGGCAGATCGAAGGCTCCCGAGCCTCCCGCAGCCAGCGGCGTGAAGGTCTTGCCAAGTTCCAGCGGAACAACGACGGGGCTGCCATCGGGGTCTGGCGGTCCGACCAACTCGGCCCGGTTTGGCTTGTCCTCTGGCAGCGTGGCCTCAAGGGTCATGACGAATGACTGCCGTCGGAGGGGACCAACCTGCTGGAGCCCAGCGGCAGAAAACTGCTCGGCAATCCAGTCGGCTGCCGCAGTAATTCCTGCTGTCCCTGGCCCCCGCCCCTCACGCTCAGGGGCAGCCAGCCAGGTGACATCTTTCCGAAGACGTTCGAGCACCGCCGGATCGTTCGCTGCTGCCGCAGGCTGCGTCTCGTTGGCAGCGGCCCTGCCGCCGGTCACCAGCGCAAGCAGCACCGCACCACTAACAGCCACGGCTGCCAATAGTCGCTCATGAAACACCAATGGACGGACGTCACGCTTTTGCGCACGCAACAACATTATTTCCTCCACCCGAGGGGGTATCGAGCCACAGGAGCGGCCGTCGGGGCCACCTTCATTTATAGTAGCAACAGAGCGGCTATTATTGGCCATTCTGATATCATGTGGCATGTTGGGGTGGACGTTTTCTCCCGGGAGTTTGTGGGTGCATTCCCTTTTTTGCATTCAGGGCAGTCATCGCGGCACGCATTTTGATCTCGAGGCACTTGCCGGCGAGAGCGGGGCTGTCGTGACCATTGGCCGCGAGAAGGGCAACCTGATTCAGATCGACGACCACGAAGCATCCCGACGGCATGCCGAGCTGCGGTCAGAGCAGGGCTGCTTTCGACTGGTTGACCTGAACAGCTCCAACGGCACCTTCCTCAACAACCGCCGGATCGATGAGGCAACCCTGACGCCGGGAGATCGACTGCAGGTGGGCCGGACGCTCTTCCTGTTCTCGGGCCACGATCTGGCCGAACGCCAGTTGCAGGATGTTCAGATCGTGGCCACTGGCAGCCGCGAGGATGGCTCACGGATCATCTCGGCCATTCCCGACGACGCTGGCGGACTGGGCGGGCCACCGCTCCCGCTGGACGACACCCAGAACCACTGGCTGGCCCGAGCCCGCAGTAACCTGCAGGTGATGTACCGCACCGCCTTGGCGGTCAGCCACACGCTGGACATCGACGAACTGCTCGACCGGGTTCTGCAGCTTGTATTTGAGTGGGTGGAGGCCGACCGGGGCTGCATCATGCTACTTGAGCCGGAAACCGGCCGGCTGACCACCAAGGCCCGCCGGGATCGCGATGCTGGCAGCCAGTCATCGATGGCAATCAGTCGCACCATTCTCGACTATGTGCTTGAGCGGCGGGAAGGCGTGCTGACCAGCGATGCCCAGGGCGATGACCGGTTCCGCTCCGGCCAGAGTGTGCTACGAACTGGAGTACACGAGGCGATCTGCGTGCCGATGCAGGGCCGCTATGGACAGGTCGGTCTGCTTTATGTCGACACCCTGATTCCGCTGGGCGAGGTGATGGACGGTGGCGGCCAGCGGTTCACGGACGAACACCTCAAGCTGATGGTGGCAATCGGCCATCAGGCGGCCCTGGCCGTTGAAGACACGACCTACTACTCCGCAATGGTTCAGGCTGAACGATTGGCAGCTGTCGGCCAGACGATTGCCACCCTGTCGCACCACATCAAAAACATCCTGCAGGGCATTCGCGGAGGTAGCTACCTGGTCGAGATGGGCCTCGACAACGAAGACCTGGGGGTAGCCGACAAGGGCTGGGGCATCGTCCGCCGCAATCAAAACAAGATCTCGTCCCTGGTGATGGACATGCTGTCGTTCAGCAAAGACCGAGAGCCCGACCCGGTTCCATCCGACCTGACAGCGATTATCAGCGACATCGTAGAAACAGTCGCTCAGCGGGCCGAGGAAGCCGAAGTGCCCATCCGTTGGCAGCCAAACGATTCATTCCCAAAACTTCTGTTCGATCCCGAAGGCATTTCCCGAGCGGTGCTCAACGTCGTCACCAACGCGATCGATGCCGTTGAAAAGCAGCCCGATGGCCAGGTGGAAATCGGTGTTGAACTGAACGAACAACAGGAAACGGTGCAAATCACCGTCCGCGACAATGGACCAGGCATCCCAGCAGACAGCCTTCCCGAAATCTTCAACCTGTTTGTCTCGACTAAGGGCGCTCGTGGGACTGGGCTTGGCTTGACGGTCAGCCGAAAGATTCTGCAGGAACATGGCGGCGACATCGTGGTGGAAAGTAGCCCACAACGTGGCAGCTGTTTCACGCTCAGTTTTCCGTTTGATCTGGGTGGTCGTGCTGATGCCGGCAGCAGCGGCACCGTTACCGAGGCCAAGCTGCCAGCCGACTTTGACGCTTCGATCACCCCCTAGGCTGCGGCAGGCCGGCCATCACCCCGCATCTTCCTGCCCCCGCAGCACCGCCAGCATCGCCTCCAGGTCGGCAGGCAGCGGAGCGGTGAAACTGACCCGCTCGCCGCTGGCTGGATGATCGAGCGACAGTGAGGCGGCGTGCAACGCCTGTCGAGTGAGCACGGGGGCCGCATCCCGCGGTCCGCCGAACAGCCGCGGTTCAATCTGCCCGCGACCGCTGTAGAGGGCATCAGCCAGGACCGGGCAGCCTATGGCAGCCAGGTGCACCCTGATCTGGTGCGTCCGACCGGTCTTGGGCTGGACACGCACCAGAGCCGCCCCCCGAAACCGCTCGAGCACCTCAAACCGGGTCACCGCATTGCGACTCGTCGAGTGGCCGGCACGGATAGCCATTTTCTCACGTTGGTAGGGATGGATGCCGATCGGCCGGTCGATTTCGTCCCGGTCGAACTCGGGCTGCCCCTGAGTGATTGCCAGATACGTCTTTTCGACGGTCCGCTGTTCAAACTGCTTGGCAAGCAATTGATGGACCGCATCG
>CAZKSP010000188.1:0-5853 GCA_964555385.1 uncultured Chitinophagaceae bacterium | reverse complement strand
GTTCGCCGTCTCGGTTGAAGGCCGCGTCAAAGATATTCCGGAAGCCGTTGGCGTAGGCCTCAAAACGGGTGCCATCGAGATCGACTTTGTAGATGATGCCGCCAGGAGCAAGCACGCCACGATTGTGGCCACGTCCGTCTGGAAAACTTGGCAGGAGGTGGTCTTCACCCCAGATCTGAGAAACCTGGGAGGAGGCAGCGAGCGCGACGGGCTTGGTGCTGTTACCAGTGACGAGAAAGAGCGACTTGCCATCGGGACTCGGTACCACTGCATGCACCCCATGGTCACCACGGGCCTCAAATTCTTGCAGCACCTCCACGCGGTCGAGCTGATCGTCACCGTCGCTGTCGGTGAGACGGTAGAGCCCAGAGGGAATTTTCTTTTCATAGTCGTTGACGCCCACATACAGAGCCCCGTGGGTCCAGACCATGCCGTTGACTGCACGGATGTCAGCAGGAACTGCCTGTACATCGGCGGCTGCAACCTGCTCACCGGGGGCAGGCGGTGTGATGCGATACAAGCCACCAAACTGATCGCTGACGAGCAGGCGGCCTTTGTCATCGGTACAGAGATTGACCCACGACCCCTGTGTCTCAGCCGGAACAGAGTAGAGAAGTTCCACCTGAAAGCCTGCTATGGCCTTGATGCGGTCGACTGGCGTGGCAGCATTGCCGGTCTTCATGCTGACCGCATCGATGGCGGCCTGGCCGCTGTCGGCATCGAGACGCTCAAGCGTGATGTCCTTGAATTCCACGGTCATCGGTGGGCCAGCGTGCAGCTGAAGAGCGAGGATGCCGCTCCGCTTCGCCTCGGGGTGATTGTCTGTGAGGTCCATCGTGGTAATGCCATTGACCTGATGGATCTGCCGGTTGCCAACAGCAATGATCGTCAGCTCATTCCAATCACTGTCGACGAGCTGCTGGTTCTTGTCCCCCACGTCACCAACGACTTTGGGCTTGCCGTCTTCGCCAACCACGACACGTTCGAAACGCTTGGCAACAATTCCTCGCCACTTCTCGGCGTAGAGCATGCCGAAGTACTCGGGCTTGGGGTGGAGGTCCGCCTGGTAACCCTTCACCACAAAGTCTTCCGGCGCACCGACCTGTTCGCTGCGGTACTGCACGCCTGAGTTGTTACCGGTGAACCGCACCTTGGTCTTAAAGATGAAGTCGCCGACGTCGCCCCCCTGCCAGATCAGAAAGGTGTTGCCCTTCGTGGGGTTTTCTGAGGTGGTCTGGCCGAAGATCGCGCCGTCCTTAACCGTCCAGAAACCTGGCTTGCCGGCCCAGCCAGAGAGGTCTTTGCCGTTAAACAGCGATTCGACATCGCCTCCAGCAGCCGTGGTGAACGAGCAGCAGAGAAGAATCAGCGAGAGGAGCGTTCTCATGGGTATTTTCAGCGTTGAAAGAAAACCAAGGGACGGGGACTGGGAAAACAGCCTTGTTAACAGTAACAGGACCTCAGGTAGAAATATGGTGCAGAGGAAAATGCAGACGTCGGCTTCAGGATTACTACTGTAGACTAGTTTCTAAGCCAATGGTATCGAGGAGCCGAGTGTGGCACCCGCAAGAAAAACAGCTCATCGCGAGATCCTGCTGCGCCGGGGCGTGCCAAGGCTTTCTTTCCTCGGCGTGCTTGGCACCATCTGCTGGATGGTACTGGGCCCTGGGGCAGCCGCGGTATGCACCGCACGCGGAGAGAACGGAGAAATCAGTCCAGCGGCGTTCCTGAGCCGCTATTGCCATGAGTGCCATCATGGCAACGAGCCGGCAGCTGAGGTCTCGCTTCATGGCGACCTCTCGGCTGATGTGTGGCAGCAGGTATTCGCTGTGCTACACAACAAGGCGATGCCACCGCCCGAAGCGAAGCTGCAGCCGGCGACTGCTGAGCGACAGCAGGTACTCGACCTTGTCGCGTTTCGTCTTGCAGAGAAAATTGAAAAGCCGACTTCACTGCGACGGCTGAACCGCCGGGAGTATCAGCATACGGTCTGTGACCTGCTCGGCATCAAGGTTCCCTTGGCGGAACTGCTTCCTGAAGACGGAAGCACAGCCGGCTTTGACAACGTCGCCGGTGGTGGCCTGAGCATCTCGTCGATCCTGATGGAGCGGTATCTCGAGGCAGCCGATGCGGCCTTTGAGGCCACGATACGTCGCATCAAGCCACTGTCTGCAGAGACGCGCCGGTCGGTCGCCATGGAGTCGAAAGACAACATCGATTCAGTTGCCAAGAACAAGGGAGGCACGATTGAGGTCGCAGGCTCGTTTGTGAAGTTCACGCCTGGCTGGCCTCCGGTACGAAGCGATGACGCGCGGCCGATTGAGGACGGCCTCTACCGTTGTCGGATTGCGGCATGGCCCCACGATCCGGGAGATCACCGCACGCTGTCGGTCGCGGTCTACACCGGCCCGCTGTTCGGACCTGGGAAAAAGCGGTTTGAGGGAATGTTCGATGTGACAGGCACCCCCGACGATCCACGGATCATTGAGTTTGAGGCTCACATCAAGGCAGAACACGCGATCCATATCGTTCCCTGGATCTTCCCCAAGCATGCTACCTGGCGGGATGGTGAGTTTGAGCGGCAGCCTGGAGTCGCCGTGAGCTGGGTGGAGACCTATGGGCCACTTGAACAGGACTTTCCTTCTCTGTCCCAACGACAACTTTTTGGCGACCGACCGTCACTCTCAATGGAGGCGGGAACGCCCGTCTGGATGCGGTTTCGCAAAAACGTCACAACGCATAACGTCACATCGTCTCACCCTGAGGAGGATGCAGCAGAGATCGTGCGTGTGTTTGCCCAGCGGGCCTTCCGCCGGCCTACCGCCGAGGAAGTGGTCGAGCCCTACGTTGCCCTCACGCTGGCAAGGCTCAAGGAGGGCCGCAGTTTTGAGCAGGCAGTACGAGCAGGCGTGACGGCAGTGCTGTGTGCCCCGCAGTTTCTGCTCATCAATAGTGAGCCTGTGGTGGATGACTACACACTCGCCTCACGACTGTCGTACTTCCTTTGGTCGTCGATGCCAGATAACGAGCTTCAGCAGCTTGCCGCGGCGGGACGACTCTCGGACCCACAGGTGCGACGGGAGCAGGTGGGACGACTGCTGGCAGACGAGCGCTCGGAGCGGTTCGTGGAGAGCTTTACCGGACAGTGGCTTGACCTACGGGAGATTGATTTCACCACCCCGGACGCCAAGCTCTATCCCGAGTTTGATCCGCTGCTGCAGCAGTCGATGCTCGGCGAGTCGTATGGCTTCTTTCGGCATCTGCTCGATGAGAACCTGAGCATTGAAAACTTCATCGACGCAGACTTCTCGCTGCTAAACCAGCGGCTGGCCAACCATTACGGAATCGAGGGCGTCACCGGACATGAGACGTTCCAGGTGGTTCAGCTTCCAAAAGAGAGTGTCCGCGGCGGCGTGCTGACACAGGCAGCCGTTCTCAAGGTGACCGCGAATGGCACGACCACCTCACCGGTATTGCGAGGCGTTTGGGTGCTCGATGCGCTGCTTGGACAGACAACCGGCCCACCACCGTCCGGGGTGCCTGCGGTCGAGCCCGACATCCGAGGAACAACAACGATTCGTGAACAGCTCGCCAAACACTCCGAAGATGCCTCCTGCCGACACTGTCATTTCCGCATTGACCCGCCTGGCTTTGCCCTGGAAAGCTTTGACGCAATCGGCGGCTTTCGTGATCGCTATCGACGGATCGGCCAGGGCGACGTGCCGGAGGGTGTGCGAAGGCCTACCTACCGGCTGGGACCGGACGTTGACCCGCACGGCGTGATGGACGACGGCAGATCCTTCAAGGGCTTTGTCGACTTCCGGCAGTCGCTCGTGGACAGCCCCGAGCTGTTTGTGCGTGGGTTTACCGAAAAGATGATTGTGTACGCCACGGGGCGGCCATTGACGCTGGCTGATCGCCCAGCGGTCAGTGCAATCATTACCCGCGCGAAGGCTGAAGGGTTGGGACTCCAGGACCTGCTCAAAGCGATTGTGGAAAGTGAGCTGTTTGTGACGCCATGAGAACAGACGCACAGAATTCAAGGCTCTCCCGCAGAACCTTCCTCCGCGGCACTGGCGTGGCGGTTGGCTTGCCATTGCTGCACGGCATGACTCCAACCTCGGCGCAAGCCAGTTCGGGGATGGTGCCTGATGTGCGACGGATGCTCACCATCTGTTCGCCGCTGGGGATCCACACGCCCTATCTCTTTCCCGCCGAAGCGGGGAAGGACTACACGCTCACGCGGTATCTGGAGCCGCTCGCGAATCTCCGTGAGAAGTTCACGGTTATCTCCGGGATCAGCCATCCCGATGTCGATGGTGGGCATGCGGCGGAGAAGAGCTATCTGACGGGTGCGGCACATCCGGGGCAGCCGAGTTTCCGCAACACAATCTCGGTCGATCAATTCGCCGCTGAGCGCATTGGCCACCTGACGCGTGTCAGCTCGGTGGCGTTGTCGGCGAATAACACCAGTCTGTCTTACACCCGCTCGGGTGCCCCCATTCCTGCTGAGGGGCGACCATCGAAACTCTTTGCACGGCTCTTTCTCGAAGGGAGTGAAGCAGAGAAGGAAGCCCAGATGCGGCGAATTCAGGATGGCCAGAGCATCATGGACGTCGTGCTCGATCAGACGCGACGGCTGACGAAGACTATTGGCCGGGAGGATCACCAGACGCTGCAACAGTACTTCAACAGCGTCCGTGAGCTTGAGCAACGACTGGTACTGGCAGAGGACTGGGCAAAGAAGCCGAAGCCCAACGTCGAGATAGAGCCTCCCACTGACATTGAAGACCGGGCCGACTTCACGGGCCGCATGCGGCTCATGTACGACCTGATCTTCCTTGCGTTTCAAACCGACTCCACTCGTCTGATCACATTCTGCGGTGCTGGCGGTAATGAGGTGGTGTCATTGAAAGGTGTCGATGATGGCTGGCACAACCTCAGCCACCATGGGAAAGACCCCGACAAGATCGAAAAACTCGCGATCATCGAACGTGAGGAGATGCGACTGTTTGCCGAACTGCTCAGCCGGCTCGACGCCGTGCAGGAGGGAGATCGCACCCTGCTTGACCAGTGTGCCATTCTGCTGGGTTCAAATCTCGGCAACGCTTCCAGCCACAACAATACCAACCTCCCGGTGATCACCGCCGGTGGCCGAATGCGGCATGCGGGCCACCTCGCGTTTGGTGAAAGCAGTGAATCATCTGCTGGAACGCCGCCGCTCTGCCGGCTGTTCGTGTCGTACCTTCAGCATCTCGGCATCGAGACCGATCAGTTCGCAAGTGGCACGGGCACGATGCCAGGCCTTGCGATGACCTAACCTGCGACTGTTGAGAAAGTGTTTCCTTATGACCGTGATGGTCTGCGTGAAGCCCACGGCGGTGACGACTCGAAGGGGAATGACAATGAAACGCATTTATGGAATCAGGCTGGGCGTTGCGATGGCTGCCGTGCTGGTGGCTCCGCTGGCGTGGGCTGAGCCGACGGCGGTGATGCCGCAGCCGGTAGCTGACCTGCCGGCGACGGACACGCCGGCGGAGATCCCGCGCTTTGTGAGTCTCTTCAACGGGCGAGATCTGACTGGCTGGGAACATGTCAACACGGCTGCTGACACTTGGAGTGTGAAGAATGGGCTGTTGGTCTGCAGTGGCCAGCCGATCGGTGTGATGCGATCTGCCAAGCAGTACGAGAACTTCGTGTTGCACATCGAGTGGCGGCATATGCAGCCGGGAGGTAACTCGGGCGTGTTTGTCTGGAGCGAAGGGACCGTGCCGGAAGGGCGGCGTCTCCCGAAGGGCATGGAGGTACAGATGCTGGAACTTGACTGGGTCAACCAGCACCCCCTCAAGGATG
>CAZKSP010000187.1:3270-5916 GCA_964555385.1 uncultured Chitinophagaceae bacterium | reverse complement strand
GAGCTACAGAATTTGCCAATGCCACTGCCGTAGACGTCAACCTCACGACATTCCCCGAACGCTGGCGTAGCCTGCCTGTCTTCCGTTGGGACACCTCTGCTCCGCTCCGTTGGGCGGTAAAAGATCCTGGCGCTGGTCTTCAGCAACCCGATCGCTTTCGTATCAGTCGTCGGCTATGGCTCGATGAGGATGGGAACGGAATTACCTTTGAGGACACAATCGAAGGGAAATGCCAAGCGATTTCCCGGCTTGATGCGGCCGAAGGGCATCAACTCGAGGTAGTACGAATCGACGGCGAACGCCAACTGATTACCCGAAATCCAGATTCCAACGCTTCCGGCATAGAGCTCCGTACGGCCCGGCCGCGAATTCAGGCGATCGGTCGAACCGAACGCAGTGCCACGCTTCCTGCTTTGGGTTGGCGTTCGGACGCCGACGGTCTTGATGTTCGATTTGCGCTGCCGCCGGGCTGGCGGATGTTGGCGGTCTTTGGTGCCGATCGAGTTGACGGTGATTGGCTGACCGCCTGGACACTGCTTGATTTGTTCCTGCTCTTGGTCTTTTCAATTGGTTTGTTCCGGATGCGGGGCATTGGTCCTGCAGCCATCGCTTTTCTTGCCTTCGGGTTGACTTATCACGAGGCGGGTTCGCCACGATTTACCTGGCTCTTTCTGCTTGCACCGATCGCGCTACTGCAAGTCACTGAGTCGCCGCGGGCAGTCAGGTGGCTAGGTGGGTGGAAGCTACTTGCCCTTGGTGTGCTCCTCTTGCATCTGGTCCCATTTGTGATGAACGAACTCCAGTCAGCACTTTATCCGCAACTTGAAGCAGCGGGGATTCACTATCGACAACGTGGTCTCGCCGGGGTGTTAGGCCTGGAAGCCAACCGCGTCGAGAGATCGAATACGTCGCCTAGTCGACTGCGTGTAGATGTCCCGCAACCAAAACTGCCAGAACTTGATTCGGCAAAAAATTATTTTAAGCGCGGTGTTGAACAACAGGTTGCGGGAGCCCAATTGCAAATGTCGAATCTAGCATTTGCGCCGGGCACCCAAACGCAGACTGGTATCGCAAGACCTGCCTGGGATGGCAATCAGGTAATCTGCCGCTGGGATGGGCCAGTCAGCAGTCAGCAAACTCTCCGCACAATACTTCTGCCGGCCTGGGTTCATCGGCTTCTTGTAGTCGCTCGTGTCGGCCTGCTTGTGCTTCTGCTGAGGGAGATGCTTCGACAGCACGCTGGTAAGGATCGTTCGAGCTATTGGTCGCGTAAGACCTCTGCGATCGTTATGTTGCTTGTTGGGCTTAGCAGTCTAAGTTGTGCAGCCCGGCCCGCTGCAGCTCAGGATTTCCCGCCGTCCGAACTGCTTGATCAGTTGCGAAGCGAACTCCTTCAGCCTGCCGTCGCCTTTCCGCACGCGGCTGAAATCTCAACCGCAGCAATCACCCTTACTGACGAACGGGTTCGAGTCGAGGCCCAAGTGCACGCGGCAGCAGAGTGTGGCATACCAGTACCTGGGCGGTTGCCATCATGGTCCCCGCTTTCTGTAAAAATCGATGGCGAGGCAGCAACAATTTGTCGGCGTGCGGATGGCTATCTGTGGGTTTGGCTTCCGATTGGCGTCCACTCGCTTGTCGTAGAGGGTCTGATCCCCGATACGTCTGAATGGGTCTGGAACTGTCAGCTCGTGCCGCGCCGAATGAGTGTGAACGCACCTGGTTGGAATGTTCGCGGTATTCGGGCCGACGGCCGACCGGAGGGGCCACTTTTTTTCTCTCGTCGAGAGGGAGTTGCCTCTGCTGATGCTGCGTACGATCAAAAACTGTACCGCAGCGTGGTTCAGGTTGATCGTGTCGTCGAGATCGGGCTCGTCTGGAAAGTACATACCAACGTCCGGCGGCTAACACCGCCAGGAAAGGCTGTCACTCTCACTGTTCCGTTACTTGAAGGTGAGCGAGTCTTGACAGGCGCAGGGGATGGGCCCGATGGGAGCATCCAGGTCGTATTGCCAGCCGATGGAGCAAGCTTCTCCTGGGAGAGTGAACTGCCAATCACCCCAAGCCTTCGACTCGAAGCAGGTGCGGAACAGGCGTGGGTGGAACGCTGGTCACTCGTGCCTTCACCAGTGTGGAACGTGCAAGCGACAGATCTCAGCGCGATCTATGAAGCGGACGCAGAGGCCTTGATTCCAATCTGGCAGCCCTGGCCTGGTGAGTCGGTAACATTCTCTTTTGAGCGGCCCGCGGCAGTGGAGGGTCGAACGCTCACAATTCAATCTGCAAGCCGTCAAGTTGAAATTGGCCGCCGTCGCCGCACGACGTCTCTCTCACTCGAGGTTGAGTCAAGCTTGGGTGGAGAGTTTCCGATTGCGTTGGCTGAAGAAGCGAAAGTTACAGCAGTTCGACTCAATGACGGTCCGCTCCCGATCCGCCGAGAAAATGACCAGCTTGTCATTGGGCTTCATCCAGGCCGTCAAAAACTTGTGGTCGAGTGGGCCGTTGACGAGCCGCTGCCGCTACAGGCCGCATTCGATCCAATCGGTCTGCCGATCGAAGCCGCTAACCTCACAAGTACAATGCAGGTCCCCGTCTCCCGCTGGATTCTCTGGTCGCAGGGTCCGCTCCGAGGTCCAGCTGTGAGATTTT
>CAZKSP010000187.1:0-3260 GCA_964555385.1 uncultured Chitinophagaceae bacterium | reverse complement strand
GATTTTGGGCGATCCTTGCGGTGGCGATTGTTCTCGGCATTGGGCTAGGTCGTATTCCTCACTCACCACTGGTCACGACAGAATGGCTTCTGCTCCTCATCGGCCTTACTCAAGTTTCTGTCTTTGCCGGAGCTCTCGTCGTTGCCTGGCTTTTTATCCTCGGCACTCGTGGCCGCCTCTCACTCACTACGTGCCATTGGTTTTTGTTTGACCTCATGCAGCTCATGCTTATTTGCCTCACGATAGCGGCCCTGATCACCCTCGTCGTGGTTGTGAACCGTGGCCTACTCGGCAGTCCCGAAATGTTTATTGTTGGAAATGGCTCCTCTGGGAGCCGGTTGGTTTGGTTCGCTCCACAAACCACAAACACCCTCGGCCGTCCCTGGGTGCTCACGGTGTCAATCTGGTGGTATCGGCTCCTGATGCTCCTTTGGGGATTGTGGCTTGCGAACGCTGTTACCCGCTGGCTCGCAATGGGATGGCGACACTTCACCAAGGGTGGTGGCTGGCGGTGGTGGGGCCGCGTTAACGACGAAAAGGTCAGTTGAATGGCAACATGCGGGTCTCAGCTCAGGCATCAGAACAGACCGTTTCATCGGCCGGAAAGAGCCATGAGGTCCGTCACTCGGCTGCTCTTAACGCTTTTGGTCCTCTCGTTGTGGACACACATAGCGCGGGCAGCCGAACGACCGAATGTGTTATTCATTGCCATGGACGATCTCAACGACTGGATCGGCTGCCTTGGCGGACACCCGCAGACGCTGACACCCAATCTCGATCGACTGGCGGCCAGCAGCACGTTGTTTACCAACGCACATTGCCCCGGCGCCGCATGCAATCCGTCGCGCAGCGCAATTATGACGGGTCTGTCGCCGCACCGATCAGGGCTGTATACCAACGGCCAGAAGATGCGGAATGTGCTTCCGGACGTGCCGTTGCTATCGCAGTATTTTCGTGACCATGGTTACCGTGCGTCCGGCTCCGGGAAGATCCTGCACTACTTCACCGATGCGCGGTCATGGGACGAGTACTTTCCGGCGAAGGAAACCGAGAATCCGTTACCCCGCACGCTGTATCCGAAAAAGCGTCCCGTCAGCCTCCCGCGAGGTGGCCCCTGGCAGTACGTAGAGACTGACTGGGGCGCGCTCGACGCCACCGACGAGGAGTACGGAGGCGACTGGCTGGTCACGAAGTACATCGGTGAACAACTGCAGCGTAAGCAAGAAGAGCCGTTCTTTCTGGCGTGTGGCATCTATCGACCACATGAACCGTGGTTCGTTCCGAAAAAGTATTTCAAACCATTTCCGCTGGACGATATTCAGTTGCCGCCGGGATATCAGGAGAACGATCTGGACGATTTGCCGCCTGCCGGTCGTCGTCGCGGACCCAATCGTTATTTTGCGCACATTCGCCAGCATCGGCAGTGGAATGCGGCGATTCAGGGGTATCTGGCATCGATCCATTTCGCCGATGCGATGCTTGGCCGTGTCCTCGACGCCTTGGAAGCGGGGCCGCATCGTGACAACACAATCGTGGTGTTGTGGAGTGATCACGGCTGGCACTTGGGCGAGAAACAGCACTGGCAGAAATACACGGCTTGGCGTGCTGTCACTCGTGTCCCACTGATGATTGGCGTGCCGCCATTGGTTTCCGCTGCACTACCCGACGGGACTCGTAAAGGGAGCCAATGTGGACGACCGGTCAACCTGCTCAGCCTGTTTCCGACACTGACTGAACTCACCGGCCTGCCGCCACGTGCCGACCCGCACGCGCCGAGTCTGGTGCCACTGCTTGCTGATCCTGCAACGTCCTGGCCACACGTGTCTATCACGTATCTGGCCGAACGGGGCGGCTATGGGCTAAGTGCGGAAGGCTGGCGCTACATCCACTACTCAAATGGCGACGAAGAATTGTACGACGTCGCCCAGGATCCGTACGAATGGGTCAATTTGGCAAATGACGCCCGATATAGGGGCCGGCTTGCGGAACTGCGCAACGCCGCTCCCACGGAGTTTGCCCCCCTCGCCCAGCCGAGACTGTGATCGTTTCCGGAACTCCAGTGGCACGGAGCCGACAGGTATCCGCTCTGCCCTGTCGGCAAGTTGTTCGATGTCGCGTTCGTCAGCCGCCGTGGCGATACAGTCAGGTCTTCTAGGTATGCCCAGAGAACGCCCCAGCGTCACTAACGACCCAGTGGGTACGGTGTTGGGGCCAGGTCACTAATCCCCGGCAATTCAATAACGCTGAGGGGTTCAATGCAGAAGAAACGTGTGTTTTAACGACGAGGCGGCAGGATGCGAATCCGGATGTTTTTGTAAAACACCATGCTCTTTGGGTCATGGGCTTGAAGCGCAATCATGCCATGAGAGAGTAGTCTCCGCTCGCGGCCCTTTTTTCGTTGTGGTTGCGGTGGCTCATCATAATGAACGACCGTCTTGCCGTTGATCGCAATCGAGATTGTCTTGTCTTGGACTGAGATGCGGTAGGTGTACCACTCGCCATCCGATACTGGTGACGTCTCAAGATCGACCACATCAACAAGGCTTCCGGTTTTTCGTTTGTCTGGATAAGAGTCGCAAATCTGGGCCTCGTAGCCCTTTTTGAGCGCTCCTTGCTGAGGTTCGGTGTGGAAGAACACACCGCCGTTGGATCCTGGTAGAGCCTTTACCTCAAGTTCAAGCTCGAAGTCCCTGAAGTCGTGATTGCTCACGGAACCTTCGTAGATGAGATGATCCATTGGCCCACCGCCGGCGGCGATGGCGCCGTCCTGCACCCGGAATGACTCAGGGTGCGCGATGGCCCGCCAGCCATCGAGTGAAACACCGTCAAAAAGCCGCTGCCAGTCTCCAGCGTGAGTCTCCATCACTCCGCCTACCATGAGAGCAATTCCAATGAGCAGAGTTCGCTGCATGTGAGCCTTTCAGGAAAATATGAGCAGGGCTTTTTTGTTGACGCAGACCGTCAGGTCAGAACAGCCACAGCATACCCCCGGGGATGCTGCCAGGAAGTTTTGAAAAAATAGGCACCGAGCGGTTCTGCCGACCAATGTATCTTGTGGATGTGGATTTCAGCAGTGATTTGTTGGGCAGACCCAAAAGGGTGATCTCTACAAGGAGGCAATTGATGCAACTGTTGAGGCGACAGCAGCAGGTTTTTCGGCGCAGGCAAGTGCCTTGGAGAAAGTTTTTCAGGGCAATGACGATTGTGTTGTTCCTGTTCGAAGTGGCTTATGGTGTTGCCGTCGCAGCAGAAGTTCGGCC
>CAZKSP010000186.1:0-5937 GCA_964555385.1 uncultured Chitinophagaceae bacterium | reverse complement strand
AGAAAAACGTGTTTGAGCACAGCGTCACAGGCAACATCATGCTTGAGGGGAGCGGCCAGGTTGTGCTATCGGCACTGGGTGGCATTGAGGCTGCCAGCCCGTCCGCTGGAGAGCGGTGTGTCAGCCAGTCAGCCGTGGCCGGGTTTGACAGTCGACTGCAGTACGGCGTTCGGCGGAATGAGACCTTCTGGCCCTATCTCCGCGGGCGTGAGCCGCTGTTTGATGACCGTTTTGCAGGCAATGAGTTTTATTTGGTTGCCGTGGCATCCGATTCCTCGCGGCTGAGAGCAGGGCTTGATACCTGGCTTGATCGGGCCTTGGGAGTGTTTGGAAAAGTGCTTGGATTCTGAACCGCCTGCTAGTCGGGAACGCCAGCCGTAAAAAACAGCTGATTTGCTGAATCTGCCCGATCTTCCACCCCACCTCCTCATCGCCTTCAATGCCAGAAAACAACTGCTCTGCACGGAAACAGAGTACCGGGCCTCGGCATTGATAGACGTCGATCGGGCGGTCATAGAAAAGGGAGCGGTTCCCTCTTGCTTTCGGGCGGTCAGCCAAGCCCCGCGCACCCACCCATGCCACACTGCGGACGGCCGCAACCGCCCTCCAGGGCTGCACTGTCACCGCTGCCAGTGACGTGACCGGCCACCACACTCAACAGCTTCGTGAGCCTCGTACTCTTGCAGTGCGGACACTCGGGCTGTTCACCACCTCGCACCAACAGTTCAATTTTTTCACCGCACTGCTCACAGGAATATTCATAGAGAGGCATCGGGCCGGTCTCCACCCAAAAAGAGAAGGCTGAATAGGATCACTTTCCTAAAGGCAAATCGTACCAACCCCCAGACCACGATCAAAAAGGGAGTACGATAGCCAACCACCTCAACAGCTACGCGACGGCAAAGGATCCGTTTTCCCCGGCCATCTTCAGCCGCTCCAGCGATGGGTTTAGGCAGACAAATCCGTCCCAATCGCCATCACTGTCGGCATCACCTCCCAGGCGAACAGAGCCCCCCGCGGCAACTAACGGTGGGGTGCCCGAAGGCTTCCCGCAGTTTCTGTTCGCGGCTCAGTGGAATCGCCATGGGCCCGTCAGCCCACATTGCCTGATTCTTTCATTTCAATCATCGAATCCCTGCCTTTTTTCAGTGTTGCTGTCGTCCTGCAACTGCATCTGAAAACTTTGCTGGTGGAAACCCAAAATATCGGTGGCATTTTTTTCGTAGATGATCTTTGCGCTGTGAGGCGCACCGGAAACCAAAAGCCGATGAAACGGAACGCCTATTGAGTCGAGATATTCCATGAACTCGAGGTTGTTTTCATAATTAAATCCCTCCGTGCCCACGTAGACAAGCATTCTGAATGCAGGCAACCCCGCATTCTTCTTGACTGCATAGGCTTTGGCGAGATCCCAGGTGTTGTAGCCTTCTTCAAACCGAAGCGTTTCGCTTTCGCGGCCTCCCTCTTCTGAAATCCGCTTCTCCGTCGCGTAGCCGCCTCCCCCTGGCGCCGCTGAACAGAAAAGCTCGGGGTGTCTGAAAACGATTCGCATTGTCCCACGACCACCCTGTGAGAAGCCCTCGATTGCGCGACCGGAACGATTTGCAATTGTCCGATAGGTGCGGTCGATGTGGGGAATCAGTTCGTGGATGAAGACATCTTCGCCCATCGCATTTTCCATCTCCGGATAGTTGTAGTGACTGACCGGCCCCCCATTGATGAAGACATAGATGGTTGGTGAGATGGTTTTTTCTGTTGTTGCCTGATGAATGAACGCTGCTAACGAGATGCTCTTTTTTTCACTACCCGGCCTACCGCCATGCAAGTAATAGACAACGGGGAATCGCTTTGCCCGATGAATTGGCTGTCGATATGCCTCAGGCAGATAGACAAAAAACCCCACATCGATGCCCATTGACGGACTTCGAAACGTGGCATGCTCAAGACCGGGCGTTCGCGATTCCGCCGGGTTGACCCAGCTAAACGCAGCCGGTTTCTGCTTTGATTGCTGCCGCTTCTCGGCAGCCTGAGCCTCATAGCCCACCGAAGAACACACAAAGGCCACCAGCAATACCAGACGGAGCATGACGCATTCTTTCCTAAATGAGTAACCAAAAAGCTTTTCACGATTCAGAAACTGTAAGGCAGAAAACGCAAAAGTAGTACTGCCAGCAGCCTTTGGCGTGTTGGCCTCAATGAGTTTGTCGGCTAGCCCCACCGCCACCTCGGCGGCTCGCCCTTCAGCCAACACACCACAAGGAGCATGCCCGTCGCCAAAAAAACAAGACTCAGATACCCGCCCGGCGCTCTGCCGGGTGGACATGCGATCGACGCCAGCACCAAGAGCAACAAGTAACCGACGAGAACGGTGATGCCCTTCCAGTTGGACGGCATTCCCCAGCCCCAACCGTAGCGTTTCGCCGGAAACCAATAGCTGGCTGTGCGCGGCGGAGTGTGTTCTTCTGGCTGCAACCGTTCCTTCATTGCTGCGGCCCCTCAGACATTGATTCTTCCGAGTAAGCTCCGGAGTTCCCGGTATCTTACCGAAGTTATTTTTCCTCAGACGCACCGATGGCCGAAGGCAGTCTTATACGCTCCTCCGCATGAAGATTTTGATTCCCCCGAAAGCCCACCGCATGCTCTGGAGTCTTCTGGCCTTCGCTCTCGTCGTCTATCTCGGCATCTGCCTGTTCTTTTGGCTTGCGCAGCGGTCCTTCATCTATATGCCGCGGCCCGAAACGGCTGACCATGCCGGGGCCGTCAGCCTGCCATTGCCTGATGCCACGCTGCGGATCTCGCAGCAGTCCCACAACGGCCCGCAGGCCCTCGTCTATTTTGGTGGCAACGCTGAGGACGTTGCCTTCACCATACCCGAACTGGCAGCTGCCTTTCCCGATCGAGCCATCTATGGTCTGCACTACCGTGGTTATTGCGGCAGTTCAGGTCGGCCAACTGAGGCCGGACTCCGCCGCGATGCCCGGACGGTCTTCGACATGGTGCACGCCAAGCACGATGAAATCATGGTCGTTGGCCGCAGCCTGGGCAGTAGCCTCGCCATCCAACTCGCTGCCGAGCGGCCAGTGTCGCGGCTCGTACTGATTGCGCCGTTTGCAAGCATCCTGCGGATCGCCAGCAGGGTCGCTCCCTTCCTGCCAATGCGGCTCCTGCTACACGACAAGTATGAGTCGTGGCGGTTCGCCCCGGGGGTCAGCTGCCCAACGCTGATTCTGGCTGCCTCAGAAGACGAACTGGTGCCAATGGCCGACACCATGGAGCTATTCAATGGCTTTGCCCACGGTGTCGCCCAGTTACGCATCATCGACGGGGCGGATCACAACTCGCTGTCTGATACCGCCGAGTTCTGGGATGCCCTGATCAACGCCCAGTGAGCAGGGCGGCCGCTGAAAAAGCTTCTGTTTCGGCTGACGTCAGGGGATTCCAGCCGCGTTGCGTGGGCCAAAAATCGGCGTAGAGTTATTTAGTTCCCCGCTTTTTTCTGCCGCCAAGGCCTCCCGGAGAAGCTGTCATGCTGTTCATGCCATTGCGTACGCCCCACCTGTTCATCACGGTCTGCGGGCTGGCCATGGGAATTACCACTGCCAGTCTGACAGCGGCCGAACCGACTGCCAGCCTGCCGCCCGCAGCCTCAGCAGCCTCCGCACTCAAACCCGACACCATCTACCGGCTTGATCTGTTCAACGAAACACTGCGGCCACTACCTGCCAGTGAGCTCAAGCCGGGAGCCGTCTACTTTCGCCACTCAGCCAGTTCAGGTCGACATGTCTGGAGCCGCTTTCTCGCAGACGGCAGCTTCGAGTTTGCGATGGGCCCGGGCTCGGTGCAGCCGGCCTGGCGGTTCGATATCCGCGAGGGACGGGAAGAGCAGCTGCGGGAGTTGGAAGTGCGGGCGCCTGAACTCTACAAACGTTTGATCACGCAGGGTGCCAGGCCGATGCTGAGGCTTGACGATCAGGGACGCTGGCAGATTGATCTAGCCTCCAACGAGGGACGGGTCTTCGACCTTGAAACCGGTTATCGCTGGGAATGGCACGGTGGTCGGCGGGTCGCAGTTGTTCACGGCAGCGGCCGCAGCTGGACCCATCAGGCTGGACGGTTCTCGCCAGCCTACACAGTCGTGCACTGGGGCTGGTAACGCCAGTCGTGACTTACTGGGTCAGTTCCCGGCGGCAATTGCCGGTCGCCAGAGCAGGCGGCTCGCTTCCAGCATGGTTGCGGCATGAATAGCAGCCACCATCTCGAGGTCCTGGCAGTAGCCGCCGCCACAGACAATCGCCAGTGGCACTCCGGCGGCAGCGGCCGCTCGGAAGATCAGCCGGTCCCGCTCTAGCAGCCCCGCCTGCGAGAGCCTCAGCCGGCCCAGCCGATCACCGGCATAGGGATCAGCACCGGCGATATAAAGCACCAAATTCGGCCGCCCCCTGTCGAACGACTCGGCTACCGCCGGGCCCAACAGCCGCAAATAGTCATCGTCTCCCGTGCCATCTTCTAGTGGCACATCGAGGCTGCTGGGAAACTTCCGCAGCGGAAAATTTCGGCCGCCGTGAATCGACATGGTGAAGACGGTTGGGTCGGCCGCGAAGATTTCAGCCGTCCCGTTGCCCTGATGTACATCGCAGTCGAGGATCAGCACCCGCTCAATGAGCCCGCGGTCCTGCAGTTCCCGGGCAGCCACGGCAGTATCGTTAAACAAGCAGAAGCCTTCGCCCCAGTTACTGCCAGCATGATGGGTACCGCCGGCCAGGCTGGCTGCCACGCCGTCGGTGATGGCCGCCGCTGCGGCATCGACTGCTGCCCCGGTGCTGCGAAGCGACCGTTCGACCAGTTCCGGGCTCCAAGGAAAGCCAATCCGTCGCACCTCAGCCGCTGTCAGCCGACCGGCTAGCACCCGGCCGATGTAGTCGCGACAGTGCACCCGCAGCAGTTCATCCGGAGTAGCCGCATGGGGCTGGATGAACTGGAGGCGTGCTCCATTAGCCACTTCAGCCTCCAGCCGCTGTCGCAGCAGGGCGTATTTTGCCAACGGAAATCGGTGACCTTCCGGCAGTGGGAGTGGATAGCGGTCGCAGGGGTAGAGTCGCATGACAACGACAAGCATGCCCCCGGGACCCCGAAACGAAAAGTGGGGGGACACCGCAGTGACTGCACAATGAACAGCCGCTGCCCACAGAGAATGCACTCAATCACCGACGAATAGGCAGTGGCTTAGCCCCAGGTTCTGTTTTTCTGCTGATTCTGCCTGCTGTGATTGTGCCGAAAGAAAAGCTGCCCAGTGGCACGGCATGTGCAACTGATTCGATTCGTTCGAGGATGACCCGGCTGGCTGTCGCCTGCAGCCTTTCAGGCCTTCCGACAACAGGGATGGATTCAAACGAAAGGAGGTGGCAGTCTCAAACTCTTCCAATACTGCTGACCGGAAACGTTGAATCAGTTCCCCTTCACGGGGAACAGCGTTGGGAAACGCAACCGAGATGAGGGTCCCCATCGGCACCTCCGGTGGGGACCCTTTTCGTTCATGGGTGGCTAGGGCTTACTCGTACTGCCGCAGCAACTCCGTCGGTTCGCCCGTCTCGCCTTCGATCAAGACGTCAATCTTGCCGGTTTCGATGCGGTAGAGCCAGCCATGGATCCGCAATTCGGCCCCCTGGCGACGCAGTTCTCGAATCAGTCCCAGCCGATTGAGGTGTCCAAGCTGTGAACGGACGTTTTCCATTGCCAGGAGGTCGAGCTTTTCGACAGCGTCCATTTCCCGCGCTGCCGCAATCCGGTCAGCCCTATCCTTCGCACCGGCGGCCATGCAGAGCCAATCGGCGATGCAGTATTCATCGACGCCTTTTTCGACCGCTTCAATTCCTCCACATCGGGTGTGGCCACAGACGATCACGTCCTTGATCTTCAGATGCAGCAACCCGTACTCCA
>CAZKSP010000185.1:0-5972 GCA_964555385.1 uncultured Chitinophagaceae bacterium | reverse complement strand
AATTTTCTCCTCTGGCAGGTCAGCTACGCTGAACTCTGGGTGACCAGCCAAACCTGGCCGGAATTTGGCGCGGCTGAGCTCGATCAGGCAATCAATGCTTTCTGCACAAGGGAACGCCGCTTTGGAGGGCTGAGACAACCATGAGCAGCAGCCAACCCAAGCCGTTTGCAAAACTTGCCTCGCGGGCATTCGTATCGGCCTGCTTAATTACTGCCTTTGCCGGGCTGGCTTGGGCTGATGCCACCGGCTTTCTCGGTGGGCTGCCAGCGTGGTGGCTACTGCCCATTCTCATCATCCTGGCCATTGGTGGAGTGGATGAACTGGTGGCTCTCTTTGCGGGCCGTGGCCTCAAGCTGCCCGGTGGCCTGTTGCGGGCCGGGGTGGTCGCCACGTTTGTGGCGGTTGCTCTTGGGACGCAGGCATTCGTGGCCGCTTCTGATCAGACTGCGCCTGTGGCAGCTCTCAGTTGGGCGGCCCTTGCAGCCACTGGTGCGATTGGTCTGTTGTTTGCCAAAGAAATTGTGGCAGGCCGCTCGACGGGCCGTTCACTCGACCGACTCGCCGCCGGGGTACTGGTGCTAACCTACTTAGGTCTACCGATGGCGTTCATGGTGGGCCTCCGGCTGGTCTGCGTTGAAAACCTTGGCCCTGAACAGACGGGGCCTGGCCATCTGGGCATCCTGCCACTGTTGAGCCTGATTGCTGTTGTCAAACTTGGAGACGTTTTCGCCTATCTGGTCGGCGCATCGGTCGGCCGCTCACCAATGGCGCCCAAGCTCAGCCCCGGGAAGACATGGGAGGGGGCTGCTGGTTCAGTCATCGGTTCGCTGCTGGGGGCCTGGCTCATCCTTGAACAGCCATTTTTTGGTAGCTCCCTCCCGCTTCAGCCACTTGGAGGCTGGCTTTGCTACGGCCTGCTCGTCGGCATCGCTGGCATGGCCGGTGACTTGGCCGAATCCCTTATCAAGCGGGAACTCGGCGCGAAAGACTCTGGCCAGATGCTGGGCGGCCTCGGCGGGGTGCTTGATCTGATCGACTCCCTGCTCTTCGCTGCCCCGGTCGCCTGGCTGCTCTGGGTAAATGCCGGGCCGTAGGGCATCGCGACTGTCCAAGGCTGTCGATTCTGCCGTTTTTTCGGCCTATTTATCGACCGTAGCCAAAAGTGCTGGGATCGCTGCCTTTCCCACGGTACGATTGTTTTCAGAGCCGGCCTGAACAACCGCTTCGACAGCCCGCCGCGTGGTGGGCGTCCCGCATCCTCGAGACCGTCAGCCGCCAGACTTTTGACGGGCTCTCATGTCCCGCACGACGATCGCAGTGGTCGATTCGAAACGCCTCTTGGCGGTATTCGGCCCCCGCGACCAGCATCTCCGTAGGATCCGATCGGCACTCGGTGTCGGGGTCGCGGCCCGTGATGACGCCATCCAGATCGAGGGCGACGAGGCTGCCGTGCAGCGGGCCGCCGAGGTATTCGAGGGACTCGATCAGGTCGCTCGCCGCAGCGGCGTTGTCACCGAAGCAGACGTCGATCGCTTGTTGAATGATCGCACCCCAGAGGGCGGGACGGCGGCAGCTGAACCGATTGAGGTGCAGCGTCCGGGTGGGCATGTTGTTCCCCGGTCGACCGGGCAGGCAGCCTATGTCCGGGCCATCCGCGATCATGACGTTGTGTTTTGCGAAGGGCCAGCCGGCTGTGGCAAGACCTTTCTGGCAGTGGCGATGGCAGTCTCTGCTCTACGCAGTGAACAGGTGACAAAAATTGTGCTGGTGCGGCCTGCAGTTGAGGCCGGCGAAAGTCTCGGTTTTCTACCGGGTGACCTCCAGGCCAAGATCAATCCCTATCTGCGTCCGCTGCTCGATGCTCTCCGCGAGATGATGGACTTTGACCTGCTCAAAAAACTGACTGAGCAGGATGTCATCGAAATGATTCCGCTGGCCTACATGCGGGGCCGTACCCTTAACAACGCCTTCATCATTCTTGACGAGGCACAAAACACCACCGCCGCGCAGATGAAGATGTTTCTGACGAGACTCGGAGTTGGCTCGAAGATGGTGATCTCTGGGGACACCACCCAGATTGACCTTCCTCCCAATCGCCGCAGTGGCCTGATTGATGCCATGCATCGACTCGAGGGTGTCACCGGATGCCGCAAGATTAGCCTGGGAGGTGCCGATATCGTCCGCCATCCCTTGGTGCAACGCATCGTTGATGCCTACGAAGAATAATTTCGTCCCACTTCGCATGGAAACCGGCCCAGTGCCGAGCGTAACGCGATGAGCATCGCCCCCTCTTCCTTCCGCCGCCGCATCCGCCGGGCCTCCTCGGTTGAGGGTCCACAAGGGTTCTGGGGTGGTTTGCTTGAGACAATTTCGCGGTCGGAGGTGCTTGTCCGCCTTGGGCTTTGCCTGATCGCCGCGGTGGTGCTGCTGATCCTGCTCCAGGGCTGGTCAGAACCATTTTCGTTCCGGCTGGGATCGGTCGCCCCGCGTGGAGTCGTTGCCCGATTTGCCTTCGAAAAACCTGACCTCGACCGGACACGTGCTGCACAGGAGCGTGCAACGTCACAGGTGCGGGTGGTGTACGCCCAGGACCGATCACCGCTGCTCCGCATACGTGATGGTCTCAAGAACCGAGTCGCGGAAATAGCAGCAGCCGAAACACTTGCCGGCGTGTCACGGGACGCCTGGTTGGAATTCGCTCCTGAGACAGCTCCTGTGCTGGAACGGCTACCCGTCCCCGTCCCCGGCACAAAGGTTGCCCCAGTGCAGCCGCCAATCGCACCGGAGCCACCCGACCTGCCGATCCTTCAACCGCCACCACTGGACGAATTGCCGGCCGACACTCCTGAGGCTGATGAAAACGCCCCGGTTGATTCCGAAAAAGACGGTGCCGCCGCCCCATCGCCCACTTCCGAAACAGCGACGCAAGCCGATGCCGGACTAGCTAATGCCGTGGTCAGGGGCCGCGGCCAGCCACCCCAACCTGGAGCCACGCCAGCACAGCCAGCAGTTACCGAATTCGCAAGACAAAAACTTGAAGCCGAACAGGCATTCACTGCATTCCGCAACCGAGTTGGCACCAAGGAAAAGCTGCTCGAGTTCGGCAAGGCGATTGACCGCGCTTTTGCCCCGCTGGAACAGCAGGGTGTACTCGAAAAGATTCAGCACGGGCTCGATGACGGCAGCCAGACTGAGATCGATGTCCATCCAATTGGCAACGTGACCGAAATGTTACGCGTCCAGGTTGCCGAGGTGCTGCTTGGTGAGGCAAAGATTCGGCTCAAGGGTCGACTCGCTGAAGAACTTGGCAGCGGCCCATTGACCGACCGAGTCTTCACCTGGATCGACCCACGGCTGACGGGCTCTCTCGAACTTGATGTCGAGTCCACCGCCAAGGCCAAGACCGAAGCAATCGAAAAAACTCCTAAACAATTTGTTCGTTATGCCGCCGGTGATCTACTGGTTCCAGCCGGGCAGGAAATCACTGCCGAAGAATTAACGCTGCTAAAACTTGAGCATGACGAGGCGATGCTGCAGCAACCGCTGGGCCAGCAGCTTGGCCGGGCCGTCTCAATGCTCGGTCTTTTTATCGCAATGTTCACCCTGGCCGGATTCTATCTGCATCTGCACCACCGTGCGGTACTGAACGATCTTGGCCATGTCGCGACGCTGCTGGCACTGGTGGTCGCGACAACGGCAGTCTGCTTTTTTGCCGCCAATGATGCCTGGCGGGCAGAGATCTTGCCTCTGCTTGTCTTCGCCATGACCGTGGCGATCGCCTACGACGAAGACCTTTCACTGCTGCTGGTTGCCCAGGTGGCGCTGGTCCTCGTGACCGGTCTTGGCCACGGTCTGGCCGACTACATCACGCTGACGGCCGCTTCAGCTGCAACCATTTTCTGGATGGGCCAGATTCGCAGCCGTAGCAAGCTGATCTATGTCGGGCTCTGGGCCGGTGCCGTTGCGATCACCACGCAAATTGGCGCGAATTTGCTGGAAGAACACCCGCTTGACCTCACCCTTTTGTTCGAGGCGGCCCGCACTGGCGTCTGGACGCTCCTCGCCGGCTTCCTGATGACCGGTCTGTTGCCCTTTATCGAAAAGACTTTCGGGGTGCTGACCGATCTCAGCCTGCTTGAGATTGGCGATGTTGCCCACCCGCTGCTGCAGGAGTTGGTACGGAGGGCACCCGGCACCTACAACCACTCGATCAACGTTGCCAGCATCGGCGAGGCAGCGGCCGAGTCGATCGGTGCCCGTGGTCTGCTGGTGCGGGTTGGTGGTTACTTCCATGACGTTGGCAAAATGCTCAAGCCAGCGTATTACGTTGAGAACCAGAATCGCCAAGAAAATCGGCACGAGACCCTCGTGCCGGCCATGAGCAGCCTGATCATCATCGCCCACGTCAAGGAGGGTGCTGAACTGGCTCGGCAGTACAACCTGCCCCAGCCGATTATCGACTTGCTCCTTGAGCATCACGGCACGACCCTGGTCGAATACTTCTATCGCCGGGCCGCTGAAAAGTCTCAGAACGACCCCCACGGGGGTGATGTTGATGAGCAGACCTTCCGCTACCCCGGCCCCCGGCCCAGCACGCGGGAGTCGGCAGTCCTGATGCTTTCTGATGCTGTAGAGAGCGCCAGTCGTTCACTGTCAGAACCGACTCCGGCTCGGATCACCAGCCTCGTGCACGACTTGGCAATGAAACGACTACTCGATGGCCAATTCGAAGACTGCGGCTTGACTCTCGAGGAGCTACGGTTGATCGAGCAGAGTCTCGTAAAGAGTCTGACGGCGGTCTATCACGGCCGGGTGAAGTACCCAGACCAGAGGACGGCCTAGTGGCAGCGGAGGGGCGTCGCTCCGTCGGGCCTTGGCCCACGGCAGTCCAGTCTCCAGCAGCACCGGGCTGGCAGATAGCCTGTAGCAACCGGCAACGCCGGCTTGCGGTCCGGCAGTCCGATATCCGTGGGCTCTTCACTGCCGCTCTCATCGAACTCAAGGCTGCCGAGGTCGATCTCAGCATTGCAATTGTCAATGACACCGAAATTGCCCAGCTTCACGCCCGCTGGCTGGACATTCCCGGCCCAACCGATGTTCTCAGCTTTGACCTCAGCGGGACTCCCGGGCCGAAAAGCCCGCAGTCAGCAGGCCTCCGCGTGGTGGGCGAAGTCATAGCCAGTGGTGAAACCGCAGTTCGCGAGGCAGCGCGATACCACTGGCGACCAGAGCATGAATTGGCATATTACCTCTTGCATGGACTCCTGCATCTCTGTGGTTTTGACGATCTGCAACCCGGCCCACGGCGGGCGATGCGCCGCCGTGAACGGCAACTCATGCAGGCCATCGGCCTGCCAAGTCCACCGCGGCGAACCAGCGGAGATAGTCGCAGCCCCTCATCTGCACCGACACCTCCAAGGATGAGGCACTGATGCAGACAGCTCTCATCCTTCTGATACTGGCAATGCTTGCTGCCATTCAGGCACGGGCTATTCGTGGCACTCGGCGGCACCACCTGCAGGAACTCTGCCGCAGCCGGGGATGCCCCGACGCCTATGACGAGATCATGACCGCTGGTGGGACGATTGCCTTCGTGGCAGCAAGTGTGGTTGTGATCACAGCCGTGCTCGCCACCCTGGTGATCAGCAAGCAGTCACTGGAGGGTGTCGCAACATTCTGGCTTGCCTGCGGCTGGACACTGCTGTGCTGGGTCATGCTGGTGATTATCCCAACTGCCATCACCCGGCTGGCCGGGGGCTGGGTAGTAGCAGCAACCTGGTGGCTCTGGCGGCCTCTGGTCAGGCTGGCCGGGCCGCTGATGACGTTGGGCCGCTCAGTCTTTTGGCTGATCAGTCGCTTCCTTCCCGGCAAAGGGACGAGCAACGCCGACGAGTCTCAGGATGAAATTCGCCTGGCCATGGAAGAGGCTCATCGCGAAGGGCACCTCGATGAAGAGGCCCGGGAAATGATCG
>CAZKSP010000184.1:2870-6043 GCA_964555385.1 uncultured Chitinophagaceae bacterium | reverse complement strand
CATCACCAGAACGCTCCGATGCTTTGAAGCCCGAAGCGCAAGCTGAGGGAAACGGTGTTGCTTCTGTTAGAACCGTATTCCCTCGGCTCGCGCCTCGGAGTTCCGTTCTGCTCAGAGGAAACACCAACGCAACCTGGGCGGCTTCCCACCGTTGAATGAGCAGCGGGCAACTGACTGAAAGCACGGAGCGGCATGCGGCGGTGGACCATTGGCATTGTGGGAGGAGGGCCAGGCGGGCTGCTGACGGCCTACCGGCTGGAGCAACTGGCCGCGATTCCGCCACAGCTGACCATCTTCGAGTCGAGCGACCGGCTGGGTGGCAAGGTGCAGACCGCAGGCTTTTCATCTCAGGCCGCCCGCTACGAGGCCGGAGCGGCTGAGTTCTATGACTATTCAGCGATCGACGAAGACCCCTTGAAAGATCTTGTGGGCGAACTCGGCCTCGCCACGGTGCCAATGGGCGGGGCAACGGCGATTAGTGACGGCCGCCTGATCGAAACCCTTGATGACCTCGCCCATCACGTTGGTCCAGTTGGCCACGACGCCTATGTCGCCTTTGATCGCCGTGCCAAGGCCGCCGTCTCGCCCCGCGAGTTCTACGAGGCCAGCCCGGCAGCTCCAGTTGCCGAGGGCGACGACCAGACTCGTTTCAGTCAGTCGCTGCATGGCCTGCCCACTACCGTGCGCCGCTATCTCGAGCACCTGATGCACAGCGACCTGGCAACCGAACCGGCGGCAACGAGCCAGCGATATGGCCTCGACAACTATGTCATGAACGACCCAGCCTATATGCGGCTCTACTGCATCGCCGGCGGCAACGAACAGCTGATTGAGCGGCTGGCTGCTCGGCTGACCGCGACGGTGCGACTGCGGCACCGAGTGACTGCTATCAGCAGCGATCCCTCCGGTCAGCTTCGGCTGGTCTGGCAGACGCCGGCCACTGAGGGACAGCAGCATTTCGATGCAATCGTGCTGGCGTTGCCGGTTGAGCCACTGGGGAGGCTTTCTTTTGCCGAACCCGAGTTGGCCGCCGCCATGGGCCGGCACCTTGCCCACCATGATCACCCGGGGCACTACCTAAGGATTTCGATGCTCTTCGAGCGGCCGTTCTGGCGGGCGTGGCTGCGGGACTCGTACTGCATGCTCGATGCCTTCGGCGGCTGCTGCCTCTATGACGAAACTGCCCGTGAACCCGAGGCGGCCCACGGCATTCTAGGATGGCTGCTGGGAGGCGAGGCGGCCCAGCAGCATGCAACGCTGCCTGATGAGCAGCTGGTCTCGCTCGCGTTAACGAGCCTGCCAGATGCTTGGCGGCCGGATAAGTCGCAGGTCCGCGAGGCCCGGGTCCATCGCTGGATCGGTGCGGTCAGTGGCCAGCCTGGCGGATTTTCGTCACTCAGCCACGATCGTCGGCATCAGCCCGATCCGGCTGGCCATCCACGGCTGCTCGTGGTCGGTGACTATCTCTTCGATTCAACCCTCAATGGGGTGCTCGACTCGGCTGAGTATGCCGCCAGCTGGCTGGCGACGATGATGGGTGAGGAGGACTACGTCGCATAATGGTGGAGAATCAAACGAATCAGCCGCCGCCGGCAGCCGCTCCGGGTGAGCTGCCGTCCGAGCTGCCGGCAGGCAGCCAGATTGAACCGGCTGCCCTGCCGGGTGGTGGTGATCTGCTGTTGGTGCCGGTTGCCGAGGCAGACGGTGCCAACCTGATGCCGCAACTGCTGGCCTGGGTTGAGCAAGCAGCTCTGGTGCCACCAACGGTGCTTGAGCTCTACGGCACCGTCGTCATTTGGACACCGAGCCGGGTGGCAGCAGCCAGTGCGGCCGATCGCCTGCCTCGGGCAACGGCTGCCGTGACCGAATTCACAGCGACGGTTATTGAACTGGCTGCCATTGAAGGAGCGATCGCTGGCCTCTGGTCCGACTATGAAGCCGATCTCTCTTGCGGCTTCGCCGTTGCAGCTGCTGACGCCAGTCGCCTGCCTGAACTTGCCGAGCGGTACCGGCAGTCGATGTCGCTGGCCGGACGGCTGGCCCGGCTTTCCCCTCGCATTCACCGGCCGCCGGAGCATCCGCCGACCCTGGCAGGCCAGCTTGGGGAGCGGCTGCGAGACCGCTGCCGGCTGGCCGACCGAGAGGAGTTTGCCGACGACCAGCTGGAAACAATCATCCGACTCTACGAAGGCTGCGGCCAACGGGCCAGTGATCGGATGTTGGCCCAGCGGGAGCATGTCCTGACCTGGGTGATCGTCCTGCTGCTGGCCGCCGAGACGGTGCTGCTGCTGGTCGATCTGCTGGCCGCGGTCGGAGGCTGATGCCGTGCGGCTACTCTCGATCGATATCCTACGAACCGTGGCCATCTTCATGATGGTGCTGGTGCACTTTGTAGAGAACCTGGCGTCGGGCTATGGGCTCTCCGCGACAACCGTCATCGGCCCCTATCATCGCTGGTGGCTGCCGACGGGTTTGGCTGCGCCTCTGTTCGCGTTTCTGTCGGGTGTCAGCTATCGGACCTGGCTAAAGGTGCAGCAGCAGCGGGGGCTGACTGATGAGGTCATTTCTAAGCAGACCATTCGCCGCGGGCTGTTCCTGATCGGCCTCGGTTTCGCCTTCAATGTCTTTGTCTGGCTACCGGAAGACACCTTCAACTGGGACATCCTCACGTTCATCGGGTCGGCTTTGATTCTGCTCGACCTGATCCGCCGGATGCCGGCCGAGGTGCCCCCCGTGCTGCTGCTGCTGGTCGCCATGCTGAGCCCAGCCCTCCAAGTGCTGGCCGACTATCCGGCCTACTGGGTGAATGCCTATTTCGACTACGACTTCACTCTCTCGGACGTGGTGCTGGGCTATCTGGTGGTTGGCTACTTTCCGCTGTTCCCCTGGCTCGTCTTCCCGGTTGCGGGGTTCGTGCTTGCGCCGGTGGTCTTGTCCGAGCCAGCCGCTGCCGATCGTGTTTCGTCGGGGGCGGGCCGTTGGCTCATGTCGCTGGTCGGCTTGCTGGCAGCCAGTTCACTCCTGCTGCAGAGGGCTGCCGGGGACGTTGCCGGGTTGGGCCGCTGGACGATGTTTCCGGCGTCCACCAGCTATCTGCTGGGCATGCTGGCAGTGGCAATCGCAAGCCTGCTGACCTTGCACTGGCTGGTCGATCGTCCGGCTCAGCAGCTAGC
>CAZKSP010000184.1:0-2770 GCA_964555385.1 uncultured Chitinophagaceae bacterium | reverse complement strand
GGGTGATGAGCCGACATTCGCTTTCGCTCTATCTGTTGCACCACGTGGTGCACATCTGGCCGCTCTGGCTCTATGGCCTCGCGATGACCGGTGATCCAACCATCTACTGGCAGACGCTGCTACCGGTGCCGATAGCCGTCGGTCTCGCGGGGGTGTTCTGTCTGGCCAGCGTGCCGCTGTTTCTGCAGATCGACCGTCGCGGCTGGCCAACGGTCGAGAGTGTGATGCGATGGCTGGCGTAAGGCAGACTCGGTGCTTACTATTCGATTGGCAAGGGAAACCCTGAGCCGGCGGCAGCGGTGACTTCAGCGGTTCAGTCGCAAAGCGTTGACGATGACCGAGACGCTGCTAAGGCTCATGGCCCCGGCTGCGAGCATGGGGCTGAGCTGCCAGCCGGTGCCGAGCAACGGCACCAGCAGCCCGGCAGCAATCGGGATGCTCACAGCGTTGTAGGCGAAGGCAAAGAACAGGTTCTGGCGGATGTTCCGTAGCACCCGCCGGCTGAGTTCCAGGGCCCGCACCACGGCGGCCAAGTCGCCACCAATCAGTGTGACGTCAGCGGTCTCGATCGCGACGTCGCTGCCGGTGCCCATGGCCAAGCCCACGTCGGCTGCCGCCAGGGCCGGGGCATCGTTGACCCCATCACCTGCCATCGCCACCCGGCGGCCCTCAGCCCGAAGGACGGCGATCTGGTCATGTTTCTGCTGTGGTGAAAGTCCTGCCTCAGCCCGATTAATACCAAGTTCGTGAGCCACCGCCGCCACCGTTGCGGCATGGTCGCCCGAGAGCATTACCGGCTCAACACCCGCCTCGCGCAGCTGCATGAGCATGGCTGCCGCGTGCGGCTTGAGCGGATCGGCCACCGCCAACAGCCCGGCGGCCTGACCGTCGATCGCCACCAGCATCACCGTCTTGGCCTGCTGCCGCAGCGGATCGGCCAGCTGCTCAAGCTGCTGCCGTTGTTCTGCCGGCACGCCCTCATCCTCAAGCAGCTGCGCACTGCCCAGGCAGATCCGTCGGCCGCCCACCGTGCCGACGGCCCCCGCCCCCACGACTGCGGCAAACGCTTCGCAGGCAGCAGACGGCAGCTTCCGTTCAGCGGCGGCCGTGACCACCGCATGAGCCAGCGGATGTTCACTGGCCAATTCAACGGCTGCGGCGGCTGCCAGCAGGTCGTCAACCGCGTGACCGGGCAGTGACTGGCAGTCGGTTAGCAGCGGACGACCAACTGTGAGCGTGCCGGTCTTGTCGAAGGCCAGCAGCTCAATGCGACCGAGGGCTTCCAGGGCGGTGGCGTCCTTGAACAGCACCCCTTCGCGGGCGGCGCGGCCGACGCCGACAACGATCGACATTGGAGTTGCCAACCCCAGCGCACAGGGGCAGGCGACCACCAGAACGGCGATGCTGTTGATCAGCGCGAAGGCCAAGGAAGGCGACGGTCCCCAGACCAGCCAGGCGACGAAGGTCACCGCGGCGATTCCCAGCACCACCGGCACGAAGACTGCCGCCACCGAATCGGCCAGCCGTTGAATCGGCGGCCGGCTGCGTTGGGCAGTTGCCACGAGGGCAACAATCCGAGCCAGCACGGTGTCGCCACCAACCTGCTCGGCCAGCATGACGAAGCTGCCGCTGCCGCTGTTGATGGTGCCGCCGGTGACGGCGTCGCCGGGCCGCTTGACAACCGGTACCGGCTCGCCGGTCAGCAGCGACTCATCGATGCTGCTGCCACCCTCCAGCACTCGGCCGTCAACCGGCAGCCGGTCGCCGGGCCGCACCCGGAGCCGGTCGCCCGGTTCCACCTGGCTGATCGGCACATCGTGTTCTCCGTCGGCGGTGAGTAACCGGGCAGTCTCGGGGGCTAGCGCCAGCAGTTCGCCAATCGCTGCACCGGTCTGCTGTCGGGCCCGCAGTTCCAATACCTGGCCGGCTAGCACCAGTACGACGATGACCGCTGCCGCCTCAAACGAAACCGCGACCAGCCCGGTTTCACTATGGCGGTAGTCCTCCGGAAAAATAATGGGCGCCACCACCGCCACCAGGCTCGAGCCAAAGGCAGCTGCCACCCCAATGCCGATCAGCGTGAACATGTTCAGCCGGCCGGTCACGATGCTCCGCCAGCTGCGGGCCAGCAGCGGCCAGCCGCAGCCAAACACAATGGGAGCGGCAAGTACCAGTTGCAGCCACTGCGACATCCGTGGTGACAGCCAGCGGTCCAGCGACAGCCCAGCCATCGACCCCATGGCAAGGGCCAACAGCGGGATCGCGAGAACCGCACCACCGACTGCCCTCCGGGTCATGTCGACAAGCTCAGGGTCGGCAGTCGGACGGACGACTGGTGTCAGTGGCTCCAGCGCCATGCCGCAGTGCGGGCAGGCGGTCGGCACCGGTGAATGCACCCCCGGACACATCGGGCAGCCGTAGCCACCGTCGGCAGCGGAAGCGGCCGGCCGATCAAATGGCGGAGAGTGGGAAGAACAGCAAGATGCGGGCATCGGTCGTCTGCCGTGGTGGCAAAAAGTTCAAGCGAACCTCTTTGCAACTCTACGGTGTGCTTGCTGCCGATGCACCACCCCGGGCCCGCTTGAAGGGGTCGATGGTGCTGCCCGAGGGGCCAGGGGGTGGGGCATTGTCTGGCCGGGTGAAGGGAAGCAACTTGGGCCAGCTGAGGTCCATGCCCGGCCAGGTAGCCTCCGGCTCGGAGCTGGTTGGTGCGGGTGGCGGGGCCGTCGGTCCAGCTGCGGACATGGCGGGGGCTTGCTGCAGCAGGTCG
>CAZKSP010000183.1:0-6067 GCA_964555385.1 uncultured Chitinophagaceae bacterium | reverse complement strand
TGAAAGCGAAGTGTTTGGGCATGAGAAAGGGGCCGTCACCGGTGCGACGGAAAAGAAGGCAGGTAAATTCGAAACGGCTGACACGGGCACACTCTTCCTCGACGAAATTGGCGAGATGAGCCCGGCAATTCAGGCCAAATTCCTGCGGGTGCTTGAAGGGCATGCGTTCGAGCGGGTCGGGGGCAGTGCTCGAATCAAAGTCGATGTTCGGGTTGTCGCAGCCACGAACCGGCATCTCGAAGATGCTGTCGCCTCGGGAAGCTTCCGGCGAGACCTTTACTTTCGGCTACGTGTCGTTGAGATCGCGGTGCCACCGCTGCGAAAGCGGCAGGAGGACATCGCTCCACTTGCGCGGCACTTTCTCGAACGATTTGCACGTGAAGTTGGCCGCCGCGTCGAAGGTTTCACGCCGGAAGCGATTGATGCCATGGAGGCCTACCACTGGCCGGGAAACATCCGTGAACTCCGCAACTGTGTCGAGCGGGCCGTAGTGCTGACCACAGCAACGCAGATCGGTGTGGCTGATCTCTCGCTGAGTACCCTAGGCCCACCCGGAGACACCGGCAAAATTCCGGTAGCTCCCCAGCAATTTGAGCCGGCAACGCTGGCTGAAGTTGAACAGCGTCATATCTTGGCCACTCTCGAATCAACCGGCGGCAACAAGACCAAGGCCGCTCGTCTGCTGGGTATCGAACGCTCAACCCTCGACCGAAAACTGGCCCGCTGGGCCAACGAAGAACACTAACGATGAGCGTTTCAGGAAGCGCAGCTGATTGTCGATGAGGAGCCAAGAAAGAAGCCGTTCTCAGCAGATGGCAAGCGACGGGTTTTGCTGCTGCGGTTTCCTCTTCCCGCAAAAACACCACTGCTTAGAAGCCCGAAGCGCAAGCTGAGGCGAACGGGTCGCCAGACGGTCAAGGAGCATTGGGGCGGAACGGCCTTCGCGACGAGACTTTTGCCGCCCCCTATGCTCCCCAGTGCTCACATGCCGAAGTAGCGTTTCCAGGCTTCAACGCCCTCGGGCCCGGGTTCCGGTGGCTTGGTTTCACGAGGCTGACGGGAGGCCCGCAGGGCGGCCCGCCGCTCGATGAGCCACTGCTCGCTGCTGATGGCTGTGGCTCGCTTTCGGCGGGCAGCCACCTGCAAGCGACGATCACTGGAGACAACGACGTTGCCACGGTCTGGATCATCCTCAAGCAACTCTTCGATCAGGCTGTCGGCATCTGGATATTCCCGGGCAAACCAGACCCGAATGGGGCCGTGCTGCAGCCGGGCAGGCAGGCCATCCGGAGCGTGGGCGGCATCGAAGACCACAAGCGTCCGCTCGGCTTCGGGACCGAGCAGCTCCAGCAGGTGATCGAGCAGCGCGAGGCGGGACTGCTCAAAGCCCCGGGAACCCCGCTCGGCACCGAAGATTCCCGATGCATGCAGCAGGTTGTAGCCGTCAATGATGATCATGGTTACCGCAGGCGGTACTTCACTCGTCCAGCCACAATCGTCGCCACAGCCCGGCCCGTGAGTGTCCAGCCGTGAAAGGGCGAGTTGATGCTTTTCGAAGCGAATTCCGCTGTGTCGACCTGCCACTGTAGGCTGGGGTCAATCAGCGTCACATCGGCAACCCCGCCGGGCCGCAGGGTGCCACGATTGACACCGAGGATTTCTGCCGGCAGGTGGCTGGCCGCCTCAACGAAACGGGACCAGCCGATCAGGCCCGTTTCGATTAGCCTGGTCACACACAGCCCCACTGCCGTCTCAAGGCCAAGGATGCCAAACGGCGCCCGGTCAAGTTCCAACAGCTTCTTCTCGGGTGCGTGCGGTGCGTGGTCGGTGGCGATACAGTCGATCGTGCCGTCAGCGAGGCCGGCCAGAATCCCCTCCACGTCGGCAGCGGTCCGCAGCGGCGGGCTCATCTTAAAGTTTGAGTCAAAGCCCCGGAGGCTCTCATCAGTCAGCGTGAAGTGATGAGGACAGGCCTCCGCCGTCACCCGAATGCCACGGGCCTTTGCCTGCCGGATCAGTTCGACACCGTGAGCGGTCGAAACGTGCATCACATGCAGCCGGCCGCCCGTCACTTCGGCAAGAGCGATGTCGCGGCCAATCATTACCTCCTCGGCCGCCGCCGGCATTCCCTTGAGGCCGAGGCTGAGCGAAACCAGCCCCTCGTGCATCACCCCACCCCGTGAGAGTTCCAACACTTCCTCATGGGCCAGGATCGGCTTGTCGAACATGCGACAGTATTCGAAGGCCCGCCGCATTAATTCCGCGTCGTAGACGGGCGAGCCGTCGTCGCTGAAGGCGACTGCTCCGGCCTCAACCAGCTGGCCAATTTCGGCCAACTCTTTGCCAGCCCGATCACGGCTGACACAGCCAACAACGAAAACATTGCAGGTGTCAGCCCGAGCCGCTTTCTGCCGGATGAACTCGACATTGGCTTGAGTGTCGATTGGCGGTTCAGTGTTGGGAATGCAGGCAACGCTGGTAAAGCCACCGGCAAGGGCTGCTCGGGTGCCGGTCTCGATCGTCTCGTCCTCCTCGCGGCCCGGCTCCCGCAGATGGACGTGCATATCGATCAGGCCGGGGGTGACAATCAACCCCTCCGCATCAATCGTCTCGTCAACCTTGCCCAGCGGCTGGCTGCCGGTCTGACCAATCGACACGACCAACCCGTCACGTATGAGCAGATCATCAATCCGGTCAATACCCTGACTGGGATCAACCACGCGGCCACCACGGATCAGCATCGACGCCATCAGACAATCCTCCTGCTGTCAGCTGGCCGATCGGCGGCCTGCTGTCGCCCGCCACAAATCAGCCAGAGCACAGCCATTCGTACGGCCAGCCCATTCGTCACCTGGTCGAGAATGAGCGACTGTGGGCAATCAGCCACGTCGGCAGTCACCTCAACGCCCCGATTGATCGGTCCCGGGGCAAGGATCACCAAGTCTGACTTGGCCCTACGCAGCCGGTCGCGATTCATCGCATAAAGATGGGCATACTCCCGCACTGATGGAAACGGGCTGGTGTGCTGCCGCTCAAACTGAATCCGCAGCAGGTTGAGCACGTCGCATCGCGGCAGAATTGCATCGAGGTCGTGCGAAATCTCCACGCCCAACTCCCGCCAGCGGTCGGAAACGAGCGTCGGCGGGCCGCAAAGAATCACCTTTGCTCCAAGTTTTTTCAGGCCCCACAGATTGGATCGGGCTGTCCGGCTGTGGGCGATATCACCCACGAGGCCGACGGTAAGTCCTTTCAGATCCCCCAGCCGTTCCCGAATCGAGAGGATGTCGAGCAGCCCCTGTGTCGGATGGGCATGCGGTCCGTCACCGGCGTTGATAACGCCCACATCAAGGTGACCGGCCAGCAGGTGGGGGGTCCCGGGCGTTGCATGCCGCACAACGACGGCATCGATTCCCATCGCCTCGAGGTTCTTGGCCGTGTCAATGAACGACTCACCCTTCGACAGGCTGCTGGTGGAGGCCGAAAAGTCGATGACATCAGCTCCCAACCGGCGGGCAGCCAGCGAGAAGCTGGTTTTGGTGCGGGTCGAGTTCTCGAAAAACAGATTGACGACAGCAGAGCCGGCAAGCACATCGATCTTCCGGCGGCAGCCATCAGTCGCTTCCTTGCAGAGCACGGCCGTATCAAGGATGAGGCTGATTTCCTCTGCCGAAAGTTCCTCCAGGTCAAGCAGGTTTCGATGCAACCAGCCGGCCGTCGGCAGCCGGCTGTGCAGCGAACCGGGGGCGGCGGTGATGGCAGACTGATTGGGCATACGATCAGCAGAAAAGGGGTCGGAAAGTGGGCGAATGGCGAAAGCTTGGCGAATTCTATCAGCGGTTGGGCGAATCGTCAGCAGTGCCCAAGGCTGGACTTGCTCTGAAGACGAGAAAGTTCCTACTTTCCCGCAACTCCGCTGAAACACCCGGTGCGAGACAGCGGAAATTCCCAAACACCACCGATCCGGGGCTGTGAACCACCGTTTCTCCCTCCGACGATTCATGCAACGACCAACACTCCCCAAGCCGATCAAGCTTCCTCGCGTCCTGCTGGTTGCGGTTGTGTTGCTGTCGGCGGGCTGCAGCTCCGTCATCTCGATGCGAGATGCTCTCCGCGAGGGTGTTGAACAAGCCGCAGCGATGACACAACTTGCCGGGCTTGGCGACGTAGAGCACGACGTTGCTGGAGCGAACTCAACTGAACGTGCCGACTACGGCAGTGGTGACGCCAGTTCCATCATCGAGCCAACCGCTTCGGACCTTGCTGATTCACTCAATGACGATCCTGCCGCAGTGGCAGCCGCGATCGAGACTGCCATTGATGAACTCACTGAGGCCGAGAGCCTTGATGCTGCCTCAAAAGCCGCCCTCATCGAAACCCTTCAGTTGACTCCTCAGGCGGATTGGCCGATTGTGATTCAGGAATTTACGGCAACGCTCACAATCCTGCGCGACACCGCGGCTACTCGAACCGATATGTCCTTGGGCGAACTGGCACCAGAGGCCAGCGGCAGCGACGAAGCAAGCGGGCAAGATCAGGCCCAGCAACCGTCAGCTGAACGAGCGACTGCATTGGCTGACAACAACCTGGCTGCGTCCGAGCCTGCCGAACCGCTTCAGGCACCGACTGGTGAAGCTACAGACATGGATCCCGCTGAAATCGATGCCGATGCAGCGTCACATGTGCAGGACACCCCAGTGCAGCCCGACATGCAACCGGCGGCTGTACAGACTCCTCCGGTATCATCAGTGGCAGGGGCCACCCTTCCTGCCAAGCCGGCACCAGCTCAACAAGTAAATTCGACGACCGCCGAGCAATCCGTAGCTCAGGCCCTCAGCATCGAGCGGCCCTGTCTGGCCCGAGAGGTGCGAGGCTGGGGCCAGGTTGAGCCGTTTGAGACCACTGCGTTAAACGCTGGGTCGGAAGTCATCGTGTACTTTGAACTCTCCGGGCTGCAGGCAACTGAAACAGTTCACGGCGTCAGCACCAGCATCGACACAAGGCTGCAACTCGACGATGCTACTGGCAAGCGACTGCACAGTTGGTCCTTTCCTTCCCTCACGGAAACCTGTGCCGCTCGCCGGCGAGACTATTTCGCCCGCTTCTTCCTTGATCTACCCGCCGATCTGCCCGCAGGGGATCACCAGCTCGTGCTGTCAGTCACCGACCTCCAGACCGCCACGACGGCCGAGACATCCATTCCGCTTTCAGTGGCTGCCGCGCCGGGCAGCTGACAGCGTGAGTGACGCCAGCCGCTCAACCGGCGGGTGGCGGCATCTGCTCGGGGATGAGGCCGGGAGGTATGCCCTGCTGCTCATTGAGGAATTCAAGTTCGGTCGCCGCCGGCGAGTCGAACGTTGGCGGAAACTCATCGAGCTGCAGCAGGTCGGCAATTTCGACTGCCCCGTTCCAGCGAGCCCGCTGGGCATCGACGTAGGCCAGTTCCGTCTCAGTAAGTATCCGCTGAGCTTCCAGCAACCGCAGAAAGGTCAGCTCGCCCTGCGAATAAAGCAGCTGGGTCACTCGGACCGTTTCGCGGGCCTTGGGCAAGATCAGTTCTTGATACCACTCAGCAAGGCGACGAGCTTGGCGGTAATCGTTGACGGATTTGGCAGTCTGATCGGCCAGTTCGATCTCAATCGTCCGCAGCTCGGCTCGGGCGGTCGCGATACCGGCGCGGGCGGACCGGATGGTGCCCTGGTTGCGGTCGAACAGCGGCACCGACAGCATCACCTCGACCAGCCCCTGATCCTGCGGCGGGCCAACCTGCCGCTGATAGCCCCCCATCAGCGTGACGTTCGGGATCGGTTCGACCACCGACCGCTCCAGCGTCCATTGGGCCCGGGCAATACCGGCCTCGGCCGCCCGGGGATTGGCATTTCGGGCAATCACCGCCCGCTGCAGTTCCTTCAGGTCAAAGTTGGGCAACAGCTGAAAAAGGTCGCCTTCGATCTCGCCAACGTCGGCCATCGGCAGGCCCATGGCGGCTGCCAGTTCGCGCCGTTCCGTCTCGATATTCACTGTTGAATTAATCAGCCGAACCTCAGCTCGGTCCCGCTCAATACTCCAG
>CAZKSP010000182.1:0-6075 GCA_964555385.1 uncultured Chitinophagaceae bacterium | reverse complement strand
GAAGGGGGGGCGTCTCGTTTTAAGGCCGACACCTGAACTGGCCGGTGTGGCACAGCCGGTCTCTGTTGAGATCCAAGACGACGGAACCTTCGACATTCAAGGCCAGAACACCGAAGGAGGACTTGCTGTAGGCGAATACAAGGTGTTTGTAAGCCTCTCGGGTAACCCCCGACTGAAGAGCCTGCAGCGGCAGGTGCCAGAGAAATATCAGAATATTGGTGATGACGACACTGATTTGATCATCAATCTTAAGGAAAAGACTGAAGGAATCGTGCTGAAAATGAACACGAACAAGGTCTGATTAAAAAGGGAAATGCTGGCAATGGGGAGTCGAAGCAGGCAGGCGTTGCGGAAGGGGCTGACAGCGAACAGGCAAAAAACCATGTGGCTGTTAACGGTTGCTCTCCTCTCATGTGGGCCACCGCCATGTGCCGGAGATGTTCTCACGCTAACACAACAAGGCAGGGCATCCTCCGGAACATTCGGCAGTTCAGCGGCAGAAATCCCAGCCTTCTGCCCACAGGCACAGAATGTCTTCGTGGTCAACGCTGAGTCTGGCAGGGTTGACGTTTTCAGTCTTAAGAGTGACGGGACACTCTTTGATCGAGGCACGATTGCTGCCAGAGACGACCTGCAACAGGGGATGGCGGCAGTCAACAGTGTGAGTGTCTTCAACGGCACGCTTGCGGTGGCGGTTGAGGCGGCCGAGAAAACCGAACCTGGAGCGGTCGTCTTCTACGACACGAAAACACTGGCTTTGAAGGGCTCGGTCATGGCTGGCTCTTTGCCTGACATGGTGACCTTCTCGCCTAACGGCCGCTGGCTCCTGGTGGCCAATGAGGGCGAACCGAACGAGACGGCCACCGTCGATCCAGAGGGCACCATCACAATTGTCGATCTGGCGAAAGGTTTTGATGACCCTCCAGTGACAACCGTGACCTTTCGCGATTGGAATACCGACGGGCGACGGGCCGCAGAACTACCCGACCTGATGAAACGCGGCCTGCGACACTTTGGAACGGTGGGCCTCGATCAAACTGGCGGGCAGAGCCGGCCAGCCACCTTTGCCGAAGACATGGAGCCCGAGTGGATTACCGTCTCTCCCGACAGTCGGCACGCCTACGTCTGCCTGCAAGAGGCCAATGCCGTTGCCGAGATCGACATCGCTGAGGCCCGGGTCAACCGGATCATCCCGCTCGGATTCAAAGATCATGGCCTAGAACGCATGGGCCTTGATGTCAGCGATAAAGACAGCGCGGTCGCGATTAAGCCCTGGCCGCAGCTCTTTGGTGTTTATCAGCCTGATGCCATCCGGCTGTACCAGCAGGGTGGTCGCACATTGCTCGTAACAGCGAACGAAGGTGACTCACGACTGCGGCCGACCTCAGATGATGCTGTGCCCGGTATCACTGAGGGGAAAATTCTTAGTGACGAGGCCAGCCTTAATGACTGGCCCGTGGCAGGTACGCCTTTCGCATCGTACACGTCAGACACTCAGCTCGGCCGGCTGAAACTGGTGCGGGACCTGGTCGATCGGCACCTCGATACCGAGGGCAAGCCGACCAAGTTGTTCTGCTTTGGCGGCCGGTCATTTTCAATCTTCGACGTAACGTCTGGCCACCTCATCTTTGATAGCGGCGACGCCTTCGAAAAAATGACCGCGGAACGATTTCCGAAGCACTTCAATGTCAGTAACGACAGTCTGAAAACAGAAAAACGGAGCCGCAGCAAAGGACCTGAACCGGAAGCGCTTGTGCTCGGTGAAATCGCCGGCAGAACCTATGCATTCATCGGGCTTGAGCGAATTGGCGGCATCATGGTCTACGACATCACCATCCCTGAGTCATCGCGGTTTGTTGGGTATTTCACCAACCGACGTTTTGATGTTCCGGCCACGCTTCCTGATGGATCGAGCAATCCCGAGGCAGGCGACAGCGGCCCCGAAGGGCTCGCCTTCGTCCCGGCTGCTCAGTCACCAACCGGCACAGACCTCTTGATCGTCGCCAACGAAACCAGCGGCACAACGACGGTCTGGAACATCACCGCTGGTGATGAGTGACCTGTTCTTCACGACGGCAGATGGCTGAAGCCGTATCGGTTTGATTCAATCTGCCACCCAGTTGGTAGAAATTCTGCGCTTTTGTCACAGCGGGCTCGGCGTGACATACTTTAATGTGATCCGCCGATCGACCCTGTTGGGTCCGCGCTGGGCTGTGGTTGGTGCCCGGCGGCGAAGCGGGTGTTTTCCAACGGAGTGATCCAATGGTGCACAGCTTTGCGGGCTGGCGGCGGCAGGCCGCTGGCCAATGGTTTTGTTTGTTGCTGGCCCTCGGGGTCGGACTGACGGCCGGCTTGGCGGGCTCGGAGGTGTTTGCCGAATCGGCCTCGAAAACGGCAGATGCTGTCTCATTCAACCGCGACATCCGGCCGCTGCTTTCTGACAACTGTTTCTCTTGCCACGGGCCAGACTCCAACCAACGCCAGGCCGATCTGCGGCTTGACATCCGGAATGCGGCGATTGAGTTCGGGGCGATCGTGCCGGGTGAGCCAGCCGACAGCCCGCTGGTCGAGCGGCTTCATGAAACTGACCCCGAGCTGGTGATGCCGCCACCGGAGTCGCACAAGAAACTTTCGGCCGCACAGAAAGAGCTACTGGCCCGCTGGATTGAGCAAGGAGCGGAATATCAGCCCCACTGGGCCTACGTGCCACCGGTCAAGCAGCCGGTGCCAGCAGGGACCAACGCGGTCGACTACTTTGTCAGGCGGCGGCTCACTGAGGTTGGCCTTTCGCCCAGCGCCGCCGCCGACCGCCGCACCCTCGCCCGTCGGCTTGCCTTCGACCTCACCGGGCTGCCGCCGATCCCTGAACAGGTGGCGGCCTTCATCGACGACCCTTCGCCCGATGCGGATGCTCGGTATGTCGATCAGCTGCTCGCCAGCCCACACTATGGCGAACGGATGGCCATCGGCTGGCTTGATGTCGTCCGCTTTGCCGACACGATCGGCTACCACTCCGACAATCCCCGCAATGTCTGGCCCTATCGTGACTGGGTGATTGCCAGTTTCAACGCCAATCGGCCCTTCGACGAGTTCACTGTTCACCAGCTCGCCGGCGATCTGATCCCCGATGCCGATCAAGACTCGCGGGTCGGCTCGGCCTTCAACCGGCTGCTGCTCTCAACCGAAGAGGGAGGCGCGCAGGCCAAGGACTATGAATCCCGCATGCTGACCGACCGGGTGCGGGCGGTCGGCGCAGTTTGGTTGGGCCAGACCACCGGCTGCGCTCAGTGCCACGACCACAAGTTCGACCCCTTCACCATGCGCGACTTCTACTCGCTGGGAGCCTTCTTCGCCGACATCGAGGAGAGAATCCTCGGCCGCCGTGAGGATGGCATGGTGGTGGCTACGCCGGAGGAAAAGGCAAAGCTCGAAGCACTCGATAAAGCACTGGGCGAGGCCCGACAGAAGTTGGCTGCTGTCACGCCCCAGCTGGATGCCGCCCAGCGGCAATGGGAGCACGACGTTGTCGCCTATGAGGTGACGCTAACAGAACTGAAGCCTGATGCCGGCGCGACGGCCGCCGACAAGAAGCTGGCCGAGCAGGTGGCCGTGGTCCTTAAAAAGGATGCCAGCAAACAAAGTGGCCGCGACAAGGCGGCGGTGCAGCAGTACTTCCGCGAGCGGGTGACGCAGACCTTTCGGGCAGAAATCGACGGCCTCGCCGCCGCTGAAAAGGCCCGCAATGAGTTCTATGGTCCGTTGGCCAAATGCCTGGTCAGTGTCCACACCGACAACAAGCGGACCGTTCGCATCCTGCCCCGGGGCGACTGGATGAACGAGACGGGCGAGGTGGTCACGCCGGGCCTGCCCGCCTTCCTGCCTCGTTCCAAGGCACTGGACGAAGCCGCCGCCAGCCGTGAGCTGACCCGGCTCGACCTGGCCCGCTGGTTAGTAGCCGAGGAAAATCCGCTCACCGCCCGCGTAATCATGAACCGGCTCTGGGCCCAGCTGTTCGGGGCGGGATTGTCGCGGGTGCTCGACGACCTTGGCGGCCAGGGCGAGCCGCCGACCCATCCCGATCTGCTCGACTGGCTGGCCTGCGAGTTCCGCGACTCCGGCTGGGATCTCAAACACATGATCCGGCTGATTGTCAGCAGCGACACCTACCGGCAGTCTTCGCAGGCTACCCCAGCATTGCTCGCTGCCGACCCCGGCAACCGCGAGTTCGCCCGGCAGGCCGCCTTCCGCATCGATGCCGAACTGGTCCGTGATGCGGCGCTGGCCACCTCTGGGCTGTTGGTGCCGACGATCGGTGGCCCGAGTGTGAAGCCCTATCAGCCCGAGGGCTACTGGGAGAATCTCAACTTTCCCCGGCGGACCTATCCAGCCGACGCTGGCGAAAAGCAGTACCGCCGCGGCCTCTACACCTGGTGGCAGCGAAGCTTCTTGCACCCCAGCATGCTGGCCTTCGACGCCCCCAGCCGCGAAGAGTGCTGCGCCAGTCGCAACCGCTCGAACATTCCCCAGCAGGCCCTGGTGCTACTCAACGACCCAACCTATGTCGAAGCTGCCAGGACCTTCGCGGCCCGGATACTGCGTGAGTGTGACGGCGGCGACGACGCCCGGCTGGCCTGGGCCTTCCAGCAGGCACTCCAGCGGCTACCGCGGGTCGAGGAACTGGAAACCCTGCTGCCGCTGCTCGCCAAGCACCGCACGGCCTATCAGACCGACGCTGATGCAGCGAGCAAGCTGGTCGCCATCGGGTTGGCCCCACTGCCAGCAGGAATCAACGTGGTTGAACTAGCCGCCTGGACCCACATCGCCCGGGTGCTCTTCAACCTGCATGAGACAATTACGCGAGGTTAAAAACCTCTGGGAACCCCTCCTTGACAAATCTGTTCGCCACTGTGAATGCAATGACGGCTCATTTGGTAACACGCCGCCCGATGTGGCTGTCTCAGGAAACCACCGCTAGAGACGGAGGACCCACGGTGTCGACCCCCAAGCTTCCGGCTTTTGATGGTGTCCTGAGCCGTACCGACCTCCCGGAAGCCCGAGGCGCAAGCCGAGGGAATACGTTTTGTGGATGAATAGGACGCAATTTCCCTCAGCTTGCGCTTCGGGCTTCGAGGCATCGGTCTTTTTGTTTGGAGACGCGAACACGCGACATCAAGAAACACGATCGGGACTTCTCGTTATCTTCAAAAAGTTCATAACTCGAGGAATGCTGCTGCAGGTCAACGCTGAATATGACAAAAGCAGCCTCAGCTTACCCTTGTCTAAGGGAGAGGGTGAAGAACCAGAGCAACAAGGAATAATTGGATGACATCACACCACTCACCGCTCAGTTGGAGCCAGCACAACCAGCTGGCCCGTCGCGCCTTCCTCGGCCGATCGGCCCAGGGCCTCGGTGGCGTGGCGGTCGCCTCTCTGGCCGCTGGCAATCCAGCCCGGGCCGCCGCGCTGACCGGCGTCTTCGACAAGCCACCGCTGCCGCAGAAGGCCAAGCGGGTGATCTGGATGACGATGGCCGGCGGGCCGTCCCAGCTGGAAACCTTCGACCCCAAGCCGAAGCTGGCCGAACTCGACGGCCAGCCGATGCCTGAGAGCCTGACCAAGGGCCAGCAGCTGGCGCAGCTGCAGGGCCGGCCACTGATCTGCTTTGCCCCGCAGCACCCCTTTGAAAAGATGGGGCCGAACGGCACCGAAATCTGCAGCCTGTTTCCCCAAATCGGCTCGGTGCTCGGCGACATCTGCCTGATCCGGTCGATGACCACTGACGCCATCAACCACGACCCCGCCCACATGTTCATGAACACCGGCAGCCAGATTGCTGGCCGGCCGAGCATGGGGGCCTGGGTCACCTACGGCCTCGGCAGCGAGTCGGCCGACCTGCCCGGCTTTGTGGTGCTGACTTCCCTGGGCCGCGGTGGTCAGAACCAGCCAATCGCCGCCCGGCAGTGGTCGAGTGGCTTTCTGCCGAGCAGGTATCAGGGGGTGCAGCTTCGCAGCAAAGGCGACGCCGTGCTCTATCTGGGCAATCCGGCCGGGGTCAGCCGCGATCGGCAGGGCCTC
>CAZKSP010000181.1:0-6077 GCA_964555385.1 uncultured Chitinophagaceae bacterium | reverse complement strand
TCCCGGCTACGCTCAGTTTCCAACGCCGCTCGATTGGCATGGGCAACGCCCCTCATCCTTTTTTGCCAAAAAGAACACCAAAGCGTGAGATGGTCAGACCGCCTTTCGAATAGCAAAACCCACTGAATGAAAAAAATCCTCCTGCAACTCGATGTCGACTCGCAGCCGTGTCCCTTTGACGCCATCGTGGCCGTCGATGCCGGGGCTGAGGTCCTGCTGCGGCATGCTGGGGTGACACCGTCCGGCGTCGCCCCGCTGGTACACGGCGCAATGTTCACCCGGGGCGGCGCGGACCTTGCTGCGACCGCCATTTTTCTCGGAGGCTCAAACGTCCCGGCGGTCGAAGCGGTTGCCGAGCAGGTGGCAAAAACCTTCTTTGGTCCGGTGCGGGTCAGCGTGCTGGTAGACCCTGCCGGCGCCAACACGACTGCCGCCGCTGCCGTTGTCGCGGCTGCACGGCATCTGCCGCTGGCCGACCCAACAGCAGCCAGCACGTTGCGGGCCGTCGTGCTCGGGGGTACGGGGCCGGTTGGGCAACGGGCCGGCCGGCTGCTTGCCGGCAAAGGCGTTCAGGTGGCTCTCGTTTCACGCTCTGCCGACCGTGCGGCAGCCTGCTGTGCAGCAATCAAGAGTCAGCAGCCCGCTGCCGCTGTCACTCCAGCGGCTAGCGATGAGCTACCAGCACTGCTCGGGTCAGCCGATCTGATCATCGCCGCCGGCGCAGCCGGCGTGCAGCTCCTCTCAGACGAGCAGTTCGGCAAAGCCTCCTCCTGCAAAGTCTGCATCGACCTTAATGCCGTTCCGCCTGCCGGTCTGGCTGGGGTTGAGCCAACCGACAAGGCCCGCACGAGAGGCGGAGTAACTGTTTACGGTGCCCTCGGCGTTGGCGGTACCAAGATGAAAATCCATCGCGCCGCCATCGCCCGACTGTTCACCGCAAATGATTACTGGCTTGACGCCGAGGATCTCCTCACGATCGGCGAGGAGCTTGACGCTTCCGTCTGATCGTCCAGTCGATCACCGCTGGACAGAAGCGGGCCAGGCCGGCGAAGGCCTTGGCCCGCCAGCCGGGGTGGACTGTCTCTCGTCCGGCCACAAGAGCCCGGACGATTGCGGAGGCTGTGGCCTCCGCCGAAAGAGGACGCCCCTGTGACCAGCCGGGCCGCTGGCCTGTGAGCAGGTTGTCCCAGAACTCGGATTCAGTCGGGCCGAGGACTGCCAGCAACAGGCCAATTCCCTCGTCGGCCAGCTCCGGTCGGAGGGCGGTCGCCAGGCCATGCAGGGCGGCCTTGGCCGCAGAATATTCGGCGTGAAGCGGCAGTGGGTGGAGTCCCAGAATTGATCCAACAAGAACTACGGCAGGCGTCCGGCCTGCTGCCAGCAATGGCAGCGACAGTCGAACCAGTTCCGCCGGTGCGAAGAAGTCGATGTCGAAGATTTCCCGTAGAACGTTGGGCGAAGCTTGGACGAAAGGACCGATTGCACCTGAGCCGGCTGCGGCCACAACCAGGTCGAGGCCGCCCAACTCAGCGGCAGCATGCTCCACCAGCCGCCGTCGAAAGTCGGGAGCAGTCATGTCTCCGGCCAGTGGTAGCAGTCGACCCGGAGCCTCGGCCGCAGCTTCAGCGATCGCAAGGAGCCGCTGCTCGCGGCGACTGGTGATGACGAGGTCGACGCCCGCCTCGGCGAGGGCGATGGCCACAGCACGACCAACCCCTGACGAGCCACCCGTCAGGATGCCCCGCAGCCCGGCAAGCTGACGTCGCTGGAATTGCAACACCTCAGGTGGCTTCCGTCAGTGGGGAGATTGATGAAGCTTCCGCCACGGGTGCGGAGGGCGAATGGTCAGGTGATGCCACCGTTGAAGATGTCGAAGCATGATCCCGAACCGTTGCCTCGGCGGAATTGATTCGGCCCAACACCGCCTGCGGAACTCGGCAATGGATGGTCATTCGATCTTCCCCGAACTGTCGGGAGAGGATCTCGCCGTGGGCAGCCAGCCAGGCAAGCAACCGGCCGTTCCCGGCGTCCGTTTCAACATCGACGTCACGAAAGCTACGGCCGAGTGCAGCGCTGGCAGCTTCAGCAAGCTGGTCGAGCCCTTCGCCCGACTTGGCTGAGATGCAGACGGCGTGAGGGTGGCGGGCAAGTAGCCGCTGACGGCTCACCCGATCGGCGACCGCATCAACCTTGTTGAGCACCAGCAGGGTGTCCTTCATGTCGACACCAAGTTCTTCCAGAACCCCGTTGACCGCGGCAATCTGCTGCTCGACCAATGGGCTTGAGGCGTCGGCAACGTGCAGCAGCAGGTCGGCCTGCCGGGTTTCTTCAAGCGTTGCTTTGAAGCTGGCGATCAGCCGGTGCGGCAGGTCGCGGATAAACCCGACGGTATCACTTAGCAGAACAGGTCCCCAACTGGGGAGCTTCCAGCGACGGGTTCGGGTGTCGAGGGTGGCGAAGAGTTTGTCCTCGGCCAGGACGCCAGCGGCAGTCAGGGCGTTGAGCAGCGTACTCTTGCCGGCGTTGGTGTAGCCGACCAGCGAGACCGTCATCTGTTCCTGCCGGGCGGCTACCTGTCGCTCACGGCGGGCATGGATGGTGGCAAGTTCCAGCTTCAGATCATGGATTCGCCTCTCAACCAGCCGCCGGTCAACCTCTAACTGCTTCTCGCCCGGACCTCGCATGCCGATGCCCATCTTCAGCCGCGAGAGATGGGTCCACATCCGTTTCAGACGTGGCAGGGAATATTCCAACTGCGCCAGTTCAACAGCCAGTCGGGCCTCATAGGTGCGGGCTCGGGCGGCGAAGATATCGAGGATCACCTCTGACCGATCGAGTACTTTACAACCGAGTTCGCGTTCGAGGTTGCGGGTCTGGGCCGGCGAAAGGTCGTTGTCAAACATGACCACGTCGGCGTCATGGTGCTCGACAAGGGCCGTCAGTTCAACCAGCTTGCCCCGCCCGAGATAAGTCCGTTGGTCTGGTTCATGCCGGCGCTGGGTCAATTCGGCCACGACATGAGCCCCGGCTGTCGTGGCCAGACCAGACAATTCCGCCAGCGGGTCGGACGGATCTGCGGGGGGGCTGAGATAGACGCCGACAAGCACGGTCGGCTCGGCCTCAACGCCTGTCGTTCGCTCGGGCAGGCTCACGCGGCGGTATCCTCCGCACCGGCGGTGAGGTGGCAGCAGCTTTCCCATCGCCGGGTGTCAAGCAGGCCATCAGCAACAGCATCTTTGACGGCGCAATCAGCTTCATGCGAATGGCTGCAATCGGGAAAGCGGCAGTGGTTGGCCAGCGGCCGAAGGTCACGAAAGGCGGCTGGCACCTCAGCCGGTACCGTCTCCCAGAGCTGGAACTGCCGTACGCCTGGCGTATCGACGAAGCTGCCACCGTGTGAATGCGGCAGCAGTCGCGCCACGGTGGTGGTATGCCTCCCCTTGTCGTTGTCACGGCTGACATCACCCACAGGTAAGGCCAGTCGCGGTTCCAGCCAATTGAGAAGCGATGATTTGCCGACACCGCTCTGGCCAATGACGGCAGTGACCCGGTCAGGCAGTTCCGCCCGCAGTCGCTGCATTCCCAGGCCGGTTCGGGTTGAACAGAGCACGGTTACATAGCCCATGCGGGCATAGACGCCAGCGAGGGGGATCAGGCTGGCTGAGTCGATGAGGTCGGCCTTATTGATGCAGATCACCGGTCGGATGCCAGCCGCCTCCGCGGCAACGATTAGCCGGTCGATCAGACCTGGCTTGAGGTCGGGTTCGGCGGCACTCCCAACAATGAAGACCTGGTCGACGTTGGCGACGATCGTATGCCGACGTCCCCGGCTCGATCGGCTCAATGCGTTTTGGCGAGGCTCGATGAATTGAATGGTTGCCTCTTCCCCCCGGCCCTGCACACGCACCCAGTCGCCCGCCAGCACGGGGTGCCGCTGGTCAGTTGCCAAGTCGCGGAGGACCTGCCGGATCGTACACCGCTGAACGATGCCCTCGGCATCCCTGACAAAACTCTCCAGCCCGTGGGCATGAAGGACCTGACCCTGCCAGCAGACAGTAGCCTCAGGTCCCGAGGTTACCGAAAGGTCTTGAGCCAGTTTGACGGTGCGTTTTCGAGTCAGCTCGCCCTTGCCGGAAATTCTTTCACTCCGAATCAGGCGGTCATCAGCCTCGTCATCAGCGACGTCACGTGTGACATCCTTCCGCCTCCGCTTGGCATGGCGATTTTTTCGAAAGTCGACCCGGGAAGTCCGCGGCTGCGTCATGGCATCATCATACCACCTGGCAGAATACCGCCGCCTATTCGGTTGCGGAGGCGGGTGTTTCCCAACGGGATCACCGGGCGGACCGCCGCGGCTGCGGCCGCTTGCTGCGGGATTCGAGGCCTGAGGCCTGGAGCAGGCTACGGCTGAAGACGTCAGGTTCGACCAGACGGCTCTGAGCCTCAGCGGTCACTCCAAGCTCGTTGGGGTCGTACCAAAACTCAAAATCGTGCTTTGCCACCGACAGGGTGTCCCCTGGCTTTACATGCTGTTCGGTGATCCGAACACCGTTCACCTTGGTGCCGTTACTGCTGCCGAGGTCGCGAACTGTCCAAATGCCTTCCTCAACGGCAAGTTCACAGTGCGATCCGGAAACGGTTGAGAACCGCAGCACGATATCCGATGACTCCCGCCTCCCCACAACAAGCGTTTTCTTAAGCAGCGGAATCGGGTCACCGCCTCCAAGCGGTTGCAGTTCTCCATACATGAATCGAGATCCTCAATCGTGTGGTGTCGGCTCTTGTGGTGCTAGGAAATTCGGGAAGGAGCGGTTTTAGGCTCGATTAGGCAAAGTTCTATCTAAGCATACGATGCCAATAAGTGTCGCGTTCGAAAAGTCGCTTCTAGGGGCGAATCTGCTGAAGGCTTGCCAGCCGGGCGTGGGCGTGCAACGATTTTTCGAGGAATCTGAGTGGGCCGGGTGATCGCCGGCTGTTTTCGGGAAGGCACAGCATTTTTTGTGCCAATTCGAGGGCGGCGGGAGGAAAGTCCGGGCTCCGGCGGGTGTGATGGTGGGTAACGCCCACCGGCCGAAAGGCTAGGGAAAGTGCCACAGAGAAGAGACCGCCTCCGGCTTTTGTCGGCGGTAAGGGTGAAACGGTGAGGTAAGAGCTCACCAGCAGGCCGGGTGACCGGTTTGGCTTGGTAAACCCCATCAGGAGCAAGGCCGAACAGGAAGGAGTTCGCCGTTCGCGGCGGCCCGGGGCGACCCGTTCCGGTTTCCTTTCGGGTGGGCCGCTGGAGGCGGCGGGTAACCGTCGTCCTAGAGAAATGATCACCCCGCCTCGGCAAGGGCCGAGGCGGACAGAACCCGGCTTACAGGCCCACTCAGATTCTTTCACGTCCCGCCTGCGGGGTGCTCGCGGGCTCAGTTGGTGGTCAATTCTCGCTGCGTTTCTTCGTCAATCAATTTCAGCAGCTTTGAGATGCAGAGCGAATTGATGCTGACTCTCATCTGCTGGGCTTCGGCCTTCAGTGTTTCGTGCAGCGACCGTGGCATTCGCACCGTCACCACCCGCTGGCTTTCCCGGGGGGCTGGCTGATCCTGTTGTCGCTGGCGAAGCACATCGAGCATTTCCCGGATCCGGGCGTATTCCGGCGAGCATTCAAACCGCAGCAACGCCTCAGGTTGCTGGAAGGTCCGTCGGACGATTCCTTCGAGCCCCATAATTTCTCGGAAAAAAACCAGCCATTCTGGGCTGGTGGCGAATAGCTGCTCGGCAACCTCGAGAACTGCCTGTGGGCCATGTTCCTGCCTGGCCGCGACTGGCTCCAACGCGGACGCCTCGGCTCTTGTAGCCATTTGAAAACTCCTGGGGATACCTCGGCGGTTCAGGAACCGCTCTCGCTCGATGACTCGGCCGCCCTGTGGTCGTCCGATTGCCAGAAGCTTTCGCATGCAGTCAAGCTGTGAATGCAAGTTGTTTGATAGCAAGGACTTGCGCACGACTTTCGGGAGCTGCCTTAAAGCCTGGCAGGGCTGCGCGAGGGGCAGGCACAAGCGGCTCTGCCTAAAAAGTGCGCAGCAGGCGTGTTT
>CAZKSP010000180.1:0-6082 GCA_964555385.1 uncultured Chitinophagaceae bacterium | reverse complement strand
GGCCAGCATCGGCACGATCTGGCTGTCGGACAACGCCCGCTTCACCCGCGGGGTCTCAATCGCAAAGTTCAGATTGTATTTGCAGGTCAGGCACCAGTCGGCCGAAAAATCGACCATCACCGTCGCCCCCCGCTGCCGCAGTTCGGCCAGCCGAGCCCGCGAGAAGGGCTGCCACTCAATCACCGACTCACCCGGCCCGAGGACGACAAACGCACTGGCTCCAACCGCCGCGGTCACAATTGCACCCTGCAGCCAGCGGCCGAAGCTCGCGGTGCCGGTGGTCTTCTGGCTGCGGCCGACCCACCAGCAGGCTGCCCAAATGCCAACCAGCAGGGCAAAGGTCGGCACGAAATAGTCTTTGTCGAGGAAGGTAAACAGAAAAACCACGGTGCCGAGCATGACAAAGCCCAACACTTCCTTGAGGGTCTCCATCCAAGCTCCCGGCTTGGGCACAAACTTCACGAGTGCCGGAAAGATGCCAACCAACAGATAAGGCAGTGCCATGCCAGTGGCGATCGAGGCAAAGACGGCGTAGGTCACCGGCGTCGGCTGGGTCAGGGTGAAGCCAAAGACCGGACCGAGGAAGGGCCCGCTGCAGGGCGTCGCCAACACGGTGCTCAGTACGCCCTTCAAAAACGAACCGGCCGGCCCTTCCTGGGTCTGCACCTTGCCGGCGGTGCTGCCGATGAACCCAGGGATCGGCAGTTCCCAGACACCGAGAAACGACAACGCAAATGCAAAGACGATCGACGCCATAACAATGTTGAAGCCGGCCGAGGTGAACTGTTCGCCCCAGGCCAGGTTGCTGCCAGCCAGTCCCAGGTTGGCTGCCACGCTCGCCGTGGCAAGTACGAAGAAGACAGCGTAAAGGCCGGCGCAGTACCAGAGGTTAAGCTGGAAGATCTCGCGGCGAGCACGGCCCGATTGCTGGGCAAACGACATGAGCTTCAGCCCCAGCACCGGCAGGACGCAGGGCATGAGGTTCAGGATCAGGCCTCCGATAAGGCCCGCTGCAAGGGCCAGAGGCAACGAGAGGGGGGCGCCATTGGGCGAGGTGGCCGTGACCGGGCCGGTTTCAGCACGAACCGACTCTGGTGGGCTGGCTGCTGGCTGGCCCACGAGTTGAGGAGGAGCTTGACTGAGCGTGGCCGGCTTCTGAGCCGCCTCGGCATAACGGCCATCGTCAAAGCTCACTCGCGGTCGGCCCGCCTCGCCGGAGGCCGGCACGTCGACCACCAGTCGGCTGGCCCAGGGCGGGTCGCAGGTGGTGTCGCTACAGGTCTGAAAACCGACCAGCAGTTCCAGCCTGTTGGCAGCAGCTTTTTCGCCCGTGCCCTCCGCCGGCTGTTCGCCGGGCACCTCGATCATCACGGTTAGCGATACCGGTCCCTCGACCGCACCGGCGGCCGCCAGTTCTGGGTCGGTCGCCAGCACTGGCCGCTGGGCCACAATGTCGCAGACTCGCAGGCCTGCACCAGGGACCAGCGAAAGAATCGTCGGCTTGCCCTGGCCAACCTCGGTTTTGGTGTCGGACTGAGGGGCATAGAGATGCCACCCCTGCTCGGGAAGCAGGTCAATCGTGAGCGGCCAGACCGTGCAGGTGTTGGCGCTGGTGGTGACGTCACCAACCGTTGCCTCGATTGCCAGATGCCCCCGCTCAGGCAAATGCCGCAGCGGCTCAGGCGGCAAAGTCGCCTTGACCAGCGGCTCGGCACCAGGCCCTGCCGCCGCGGCCGTAAACGGAATCGTCTGCGGTGGGGTGCAGGCATTGTCCTCGCAGAGTTGCAGGCTGACGCTGCCGTGCACGGTAGCCGCAGTGCCCGCGGGGTTCGGTTTCAGTGGCGCTGTCCAGGTGACCTCTCCGGCGTGCTCCTCGATGACGAGGCCCTCCCAGCCGGGGACGTCTGAAACCGTCTTCTTGATTGGAGGCGGTGCGGCCAGAAAGCTTCCAGCCGGCACCAAAGGGGAATCAGCGGCAACAACGATCTTTGTCGGCTTCGGCCCGCCCGGCTTCTGGTCGAGTGAATAGAGGTGCCAGCCTGGTCCGAGGCTAGCGACGACGACCAGTTGGTTGCTGCCGGAAGGCAGTTTTTCTACCCGGGCGGCGATCGCGACCGGCTCGGCATCCGAGGCACCGATTCCAGCTAACGGATCAAACGTTGAGCCGAAACCAGGCAGGCCGGCTGTGGGGTCAGCTGCCCAGCAACGAACCGCAAACCCAGGGCCAATCAAGGCTGCCACAACCAGTAGCCACACCAGTCCACGGCCGCTAACCAACCATCTCCGCGGCTGCGCACCGGCGATCCCTGCCACCGTTACCTTCACCGCCAGTGCTCGCGTTATCATCGTCGTGAGAGACTCCTCGCCATGTCGTTTGCGGAAAGGCGGCTTTGCGTTCGGTCCGTCATCGGCCGTCCTGCCACTTTTCACGATTCTGTTATCGGCACTCCCAGAGTCTATCGGTCGAATTTTTGCGGGGTCAATTTGAGACAAGTGCCCCCGAGGGCTAGACCCGCTCAAGCCGGGTGATGGCGGCCGGCAGGGCCCGTAGCAGGCCTTCCAGACGGGCCGCTACACGTTGCAAATCGGGAAATTCCCGCCCTTCCGAAAAAAGCCAGCGACACCAGCGGTCGAGCCCGCAGATGACTGCGGTGTCATGCAACACTTGAATGTCGGCAGGGAAATCCCCCGCAGGCCGGCAGATTTCGACATACCGCTGAACTGCCTGGGGCCAGCGTGCGGCTAGCGGAGGGGATGGATCGGCCGCCTCAAGTTGCCAGCTTCCAAGCAGCCTGGCAAGGTCTACCGCCGGCGTGTCGATACCCGCCGCGTCAAGGTCGATGATGCCTGTGACACGACTATCATCGGCAGTTGTCTCAAACAGCAGATGGGCCCACCAGCAGTCCCGAAGGACCGGCTGTACCACTCCCGCACACCAGCGACCGGCCAGCCGTGAAGCCAGTTTCTGGCAGTCGATCGTCGCGAGAAAGGCGGCTGCCTCGCTCCGCACCCGCAGGAGCCGCGCACTGGCGTCGCTGAGAGTATCCGAGTGGCGAACCACACCAGCAGGAGGCCCAGCGAGGCCCTCGTGAGCAAGCTGGGTTAACTGGCTGATCCGTCTCTGCCAGCCGGTTTGCCGGGGCTGCGACATCGCCATCCGGAACCCGGCCGCAGCCTGGTGCAGTCTGGCCAAACAGGTGACCCCAGTAAGGACGTTTGAAGGCGTCGGGATGGCGATTGCTCGCCCCGGGCGAAACGGAAGGCACTGCCAGTACTGACCGGCAGCATCGACCGCAAAGCGGCCTTTCGTCTGCGCACAGTCAACGCTGGTGAGAAGCGGCAACGGGACCGGCACCTGCGTCAGCTCCGCAGCCGCGAGGTGGAAGGCGAGGCCATGGCTCCAGGCAATCTGCGCCGGCGGGACAGCAGCCGGCAGCTGCTTGAGGACATACCGCGGCCCGGTCTGCTGACACGCTAGCAGCCAGACCGGACTGCCGCTGAAGCCGGTCGTAGGCGGTTTTTGAAAAGTGAGGCTGGCCACCTCAGCAGCCGGGAGAAAGCGGGTGGCCAACTGCCGGAGTTCTGCCAGCGAATGTGCTGCTGTCTCGTTGTCCATGATCGGCACCCTACGACCCTGCAGTCGATCGTCATTGTTCAGGCGGTGCTTCCGGCCGGTCCGCCGGGTGGCTTCCTAAAAAAGCCCCCAAATCACCCTCGGAAGCTCTCATTATGTCGCCTCATTTTTTACGCCGAAAAAACATGCTTAGAAGCCCGAAGCGCAAGCTGAGGGAAACAGCGTTTGCTCACCCGAAACCACCTTCCCTCGGCTCGCGCCTCGGGCTTCCCAAGGTTGGGCTCCGCGGACCGCCGGAGCAAAAAGCGGTATCGTAAGGATTCCCCTTGCCGACACCGACCAGATCCAGAAGAGGTCCACAGCGAGGCACAGATGCACGCAAAACGCGTCTGCTGTCAGGCCGAAAGCCGGGGGCTGAAGTCTTCATGATGCGGCTGGTATCCTCGCAGGATGGAATCCGTTCGCCCCCTTGTTGTCATCAACGTCGTCGGCCTGACTCATAGCATGCTCGGGCCTGACACGCCGAACATCTCGGCTGTGGCAGCCGACGGCTTTGCTCGCCCGCTGGGCACGGTGCTGCCGGCGGTGACCTGTTCAGCCCAATCGACCCTCCTCACCGGGCTGCTGCCGCGGGATCACGGCATTGTCGGCAATGGCTGGTACTTCCGCGACCTTGCTGAGGTCATGTTTTGGAAGCAGTCCAATCGGCTCGTGCGGGGCAGTCGGATCTACGACCTTGCCCGTGATCGTGATCCAAGCTACACCGTCGCCAAGATGTTCTGGTGGTACAACATGTACGCCAACGTGAACTGCTCGGTTACTCCACGGCCGTCGTACCCAGCGGACGGCCGCAAGCTGTTCGACTCCTACAGCGAACCTGCCGATCTGAAGGACGACCTGCAGCAGCAACTGGGAGTTTTTCCACTGCTCAAGTTCTGGGGGCCGGGAGCCGGTATTGAAAGTTCGGCGTGGATTGCCGATGCCACAACGCTGGTCATCGACCGGCAGCGGCCGTCGCTCACACTCGTCTATCTCCCGCATCTCGACTACAACCTGCAACGGCTCGGACCTGACGACACCCGCTGCCGGGCTGATATCCGGGCGGTTGATGCCGAGGCCGGCAAGCTGATTGCCGCAGCACGGCGGCAGGGAGCGGACGTGGTGGTGCTATCAGAGTACGGGATCACCGCGGTGGACCGGCCGATCCACATCAACCGGCTCCTGCGCGAGCACGGATACCTTTCGGTCCGTAAGGAGATCACCGGTTGGGAGACGCTCGACTGTGGTGCTTCACGGGCTTTCGCGGTGGCAGACCATCAATTGGCGCACATTTATGTGCAGCGACCCTATGACATACAGGCGGTGGCAGACATCCTGCGGCGATGCGACGGAATCGAACACGTTCTCTGCCGCGAGGCGCAGGCTGCGTTTGGTATCGATCACGAACGGGCGGGTGATCTGGTCGTAGTGGCCGACCGTCAGAGCTGGTTCACCTATTACTTCTGGTTGGATGATGCCCTTGCCCCTGACTATGCCCGCACGGTCGATATCCACCGCAAGCCTGGCTACGACCCGGTAGAGCTCTTTCTCGACCCAGTGATTCGGTTCCCGAAGCTCAAGGTTGCCAGCCGGCTGGCCCGCAAGCTGCTTGGGTTTCGCTATCTAATGGATGTGATCGGACTAGACGCCAGCATCGTAAGGGGCAGCCACGGGCGGCTGCCTGACCCGGGTCGAGAAGCTACGGACGGGCCCGTTTTTATCTGTTCCTCGCGGGCCATTGAGGGTGACGACTGGCCGATGACGGCAGTGCGCGATCGGCTGTTAACGCTGCAATTTGGCAACGATCCTCGCAAATAGCCGAATACCGCGAGTCACGGCGGACCGCAGAATTGGTGTTCACTCCATCGCGATGCTAGCCTTACAAGGTGGCGCCTGCCGTTGGCATCACCTGTCCCTGTGCTTCTGGAACCAGCCTCGATGAACTGCCAGTCACGGATCTTTGTTCGTTTTCCTCTTCTACCGTCGACAGCACTCTGTGGGGCCGTGCTGGTGGCGATGCTGGCCTGCCCAATACCAGGCCGAGCAGACGAAGAGGCTGCAAAAAAAGAGTCGGCCGATCCCTTCAGTAAACTCACGGCAGATGCCAAGCGGCATGAAGGCCTGCTGCCGCTATACCGCAAAGAGGACAAACTCTATGCCGAGATTCCTCAGCGGCTGCTCGACAAAGAGTTCTTTGTCACCATCTCGATCGCCCGCGGCATCGGCGACCGCTTCCTACTTGGCGGCCTCAGCTGGGGTGATGGTGACGACTGGGTTTGGGCCTTTCACAAGGTGGACGACAAGCTGCAGGTCATCCGCAAGAATGTTCGCTTTTTCGCCGAGCGGGGCAGCCCCGAAGCGGCTGCGGTTACCAACGCCTTTACCGACAGCATTCTCTACAGCGTGCCAATTTTGGCCAAGACACCCGCCGGCGGCCATCTGATCGATCTTGAAAGGATATTTTTTGCT
>CAZKSP010000179.1:0-6096 GCA_964555385.1 uncultured Chitinophagaceae bacterium | reverse complement strand
ATCGCCGACCGGAACGTGGTGGGATGCATGTCCCCACATCTGGCCCACCCCAATGCTTCGCTTCCTGTTTGAAAACCTTCGCTGGCTTGCGGCCGGCTTTCTGCTCACCTTTGCCTCTGCCTGCGGCCAGACCTGGTTTATTTCGCTGTCGGCCGCCGCGATCAAGCAGGAGTATGGCCTCAGTGATGGTGGTTGGGGTGGTCTCTACACGCTCGCTACCCTTGCTTCGGCAGCGCTAATGTTCTGGCAGGGCTCGGTGGTTGACCGAGTCTCACCCCGGCTGGTTGCTATTGGCACTGCCGCCGGGTTTGCATTCGCCGCAGCAGGCATGGCGGCCAGTCACTCGGTCTGGCTGCTGGGATGCTCGCTGTTTTTGTTGCGGTTCTGCGGCCAGGGAATGTTCGGCCACATCGCTATGACTGCGATAGGCCGCTGGTTTGTCGCCCAGCGGGGCCGGGCGGTGGCCATCGCCAACCTTGGCTATCCGGCCAGCGAGATCCTGTTGGCTGCTCCAGCCATTCTCACCATCAACACGCTCGGCTGGCGGTCGCTCTGGGCGGCTGCTGCCAGCCTATTGCTGTTGGCGGTTGCCCCGCTGATCGGCTGGCTGCTGGGGGGCAGCCGCACTCCTCAGACCCTGGCAACGCAGCAGGATCAGGCGGGCCTTGGCTGCAGGCACTGGCAGCGAAGGGAGGCCATCCGGCACTGGCTGCTGCCGGCGCTCTTGCCGACCATGCTGACCCCTGGCTTCATGGGCACGGTCCTGTTCTTTCAGCAGACCAACATTGCCAGCGTGAAGGGTTGGAGCCTCGTGGCGATGGCGCCTGGATTCACCTGCTTTGCCATGGCCGGCGTGATCGCCTCGTTCGCGGCTGGCTGGGCGGTCGATCGCTACGGTGGCCAGCGGCTGCTGCCGGTGCTGCTGCTGCCGATCGGTGTTGGGATGGCAGTGATTGGCCCGGCCAACCATGTTGCCTATTGGTACATCGCGTTGGCGATGATGGGCGTCACCATGGGCATGGCCAGCGCCCTGTGGGGCGCGTTCCTACCGACGCTCTACGGCACCCGGCACCTGGGGGCAATTCGGTCGCTTTCCACCACGATCATGGTCTTTTCAACGGCCATTGGCCCGGGGCTGACCGGCCTGCTGATCGACCGAGGCGTCGATGTTCCCACCCAGTGTATGGCGCTTGCGGGATGGTGTTTTGTCGTGTCGGCCGGTTCGCTGGTCATCAAACAACGTCTGACAAGCGAACTTGCTGCATTGGCCGATTGATTGGTTATGGCTGAGACCGAGAACGCCTTACCAGCCGTAGACCAGTCGCGGGAGCCAGAGAACAAGGGGGCCGCCAAGCAGTAGTACCAGCAGCAGCCCCAACAGTTGCAGGCACACAAATGGCACCACGCCCCGGTAGAGGTCGAGTAACGTGACCTCCGGTGGAGCTACCCCCTTGAGATAGAACAGCGCGAAGCCGACTGGCGGTGTCAGGAACGAGGTTTGCAAGCAGACCGCCATCAGGATGCAGAACCAGATGGTGTTGGCTGTGGTCCGGGCGGTGGCAAAATCCTCTGGCCGCTGGAAGTTCACCGGCGCCACAAAGCCGAAGTCCAACTGGCCGACCGTGCCGACGACCAGCGGTAACACAATGATGGTGATCTCGATCCAGTCGAGAAAAAATCCCAGCAGAAAGATCACCACCAGGATGGTGCCGATCACCCCGTATGGACCAAACGGCAGGCTCTCAAGGCCAAGACGAATCAGCCCGTCCCCACCGAGTTCCCGCAGGATGAAGGCAAAGCAGGTCGCCCCAATGAGGATGCCGACGATTGAGCCGGTGATCTGGAAGGCATCGAAGCAGGTCTGCCAGCCTTCCTTGGCAAGGGTGGTGATGCTCAACCTGTGCTGATCATTCCCGCTTGCCCGCAGCCAGTGGCCGACTGCCAGCAGACTCGCTCCGACGGCACCGATGCCACTGGCCTCGGTCACCGTTGCGACCCCGGCAAAGATCGAGCCCAGCACCACGACAATGAGCGCCAGTGCCGGCAGGATAGCCTTCGCCAGATCGACCACCACCGTGGCCGACAGAGGCTCTGCTGACACCAGTGGGGCCTGCGCCGGAGCCAGCAGGCCCACCGCCAGCAGGTAGACGAGGTAAAGCCCTGCCAGTATGACGCCGGGCAAGACCGCCCCCATGAAGAGGTCGCCGACCGGTACCGAGGCCTGATCGGCCATGATTACCAGCATGATGCTTGGCGGCATGAGGATCCCGAGCGTGCCTGCTGCACAGACGGAGCCAGCAGCCAACGGCCGGGCATAGCCCTGACCAAGCATGACCGGCAGGCTGATCAGGCCCAGCAGCACCACCGACGCCCCAATGATGCCGGTGCTGGCCGCCAGCAAAATGCCGATCAGCACCACGCTAATCGCCAGCCCGCCACGAACCCGCCCGAAGAGCCGCTGCATCGCCTGCATCATCTGCTTCGCCATGCCGCTGCGGTCGAGCAGCAGGCCCATGAAGATGAACATTGGCAGGGCCACCAGTTCTGGCTTGGTCAACAGTCCACCGTAGATTCGGTTCACAAAGCCTGCTGCGGTGCCGAGGTAGAGCTTGGTGCCGGGGTGGGTGGCGTTGAGCGTGTAGCCAACGAAGTCGGCAGCATAGCCAACGCCGATAAAGACAACGGCAATCCCACCCAGCACGAAGGCGATCGGAAAGCCCGAGAACAGCACCAGCATGAAACTGGCAAACATTACCACGACCAATGCATAGCTCGGCTCGACGCGGCCGAGTGCTGCGGCTGCTGCCAGCACGCCGGTGACAAGCACCAGGCCGGCGATTACCACGATCGGTCGGGACCGCCGGCGGTCGCTCTGCCGAACCGGATCGCGGGGTGAAGGCTGCCCCAACTGTGCCACTGCCCGCAGCAACCGGGCCACCGCCGTCAGGCCGATCAGCCCACAGGCCAGCGGCAGGGCTGCCTTCACGATGAAGGTGAAGGGCAGCCCTTGTTCGTTCACTGATTGTTCGCCGATGGCAAAGGCTTGCGTTACGGCCCGCCAGCCATGCCAGCCAATCAGGCCAGTCAGTGGCAGCACGAACAGCCCCTGACCGACAACCTGGATCAACGCCTTAGTCCGTGGACTGAACCGGGGATGCAGCAGATCGAGTCGGACATGGCTGTCGGTGGCGGCGGCGGCGGCCACACCCAGCGTCGCCAGAAAGGCGTAGAGCTGCCAGTGCAGCTCCTCAAGCCAGACCAGATTGATCCCGACGGCATACCGCAGTCCCACATGCGCGACGATGGCGGCTGTGAGTAGCAGGAAGAGGCCTGCCGCCGTCTGACTCACCCGCAGCACTACTGAATCAAGCCAGTCAGCAAACACGACACTGGCTGGCCGGCTGGCATCTGGTGCAGCAGCAGTTCTGGCCTGCGGCGATGGTGTACTCATGGGGCTGCCGGCTCGGTTAACCGATTGTCTACCGATTGCCGCGGCAGAAAGGCGCGGCCGCCCCACTCTCGATAGTCGTCTCGAAAAGCCTGCAAATGCTCCCAGACTTCTTGAAAGAATGGGTTGCGGTCGGCCTCGCGTTGGGCAACACGTTGCCACGTTCGCTCGAAGACGGCCAGCATCTCTGGTGACCAGATGCGATTTTCCACACCCCGCTCTTCGGCATTGCGGCGAATGGCCACGGCCTGGATTGCCTCGCTCTTGGCGAAGCTGTCGAGCATCGCCGCCTGGCAGGCTGTGTTGATGACCGCCTGATCGGCCGCTGAGAGTGACTGCCAGATGCTCTTGTTGATCAGGAGTTCGAGGATGGTCGCCTGCTGATGCCAGCCGGGAAAGTAGTTGTAGCTGGCCACCCGAGCCAGACCCAGTTTCTCATCAATGGCAGGCATCGAGTATTCGGTGCCATCAAGCACATTCTTTTCCAAGGCCTGATAGATCTCGCCTCCGGGCATCACCGTGACCGCCACGCCCAACTCCTGCATCACCTGGCCGCCCAGTCCATAGAACCGCATCTTCAGGCCCTGGAGGTCAGCCGGTGTCTCGACCGGCTTGCGAAACCAGCCGCTGGTCTCGGCTGCCAGCAGGCAGCAGGGCAGCGGCACCACGTTGAAGCCGGCCTCCTCGTACATTCGCTGTTCAAGTTCGAGCCCGCCGCCGTGCGTCATCCAGGCGACATACTCCCCCGCCTCGGGGCCGAATGGTACGGCGCTAAACAGCGGTGCCGCCGGCATCTTGCCGGCCCAGAAACCAGCTGGTCCAAAGCCGCCGTCAATGGTGCCGGTGGCGACGGCGTCAAGCACCTCCAAAGGCGGCACGAGGGCGCCTGGCTCATGCACCGTCAGTTCGATTCGGCCAGCCGTCATGGCCGCCACCCGCTCCGCTACGCCAAGGATGGCATCACCGAGACCGGGCAGATTAGTCGGCTGGCAGGTGGCGATTTTCAGTTCGACCTTCACACCACCGTTACCGGCCGTTCCCTGCGACCGGCTACTGCCGACCGGCTCGCAGCCAACCAGCAGCACCATTGCAGCTAGTGCTGCTGCCAGCAAAAAGCTGCTGTTTCGGGTATTCGTCACGTCGCGAGTCTCACTGACCTGTAAATCTTTACCTGTGAAATCTCCGAGTCGATCGAGTCGAGGTGGCCTTGAGTATAGGGTTGCCTCGGAAGAACCAAAAAAGCGTTTTTCAATGAACTTTGGCGGTGCGGTGCGGTGCGGTTGCCCCGCGCCAATTGAGCGGCGTTGTAAACTGAACGGTGCTGCGATGGCGAAGTGAACTTTTCAGGAAAATCCCCAATCAACAAAAAACGGCGGCGCCGGAGATCCGGCACCGCCGCAGGTTGAATCCAGACTTTCCCAAGGAAGTCTGGCATGCTGACTTCTATCGCTGCCTAGCCAGCCATGGCCCGGCACGTCTCGACGCACCGCTGGCAGGTTTTGGCGCACTTCTGACAGCAGGGCATGTCGCCACACTTGAGGCAGGCCTTGGCACAGGCCTCACAGACATCCGCGCAAAGGCCACACATCTGTGGTGAGTGGGCTGACTCATACTGCATCAAGGCCACGCAGGTCTGGCAGGTCTCAATACAGGTCAGACAGTCCTTCTCACACATCGCACAGTCACAGCCAGTGACGCATTCTCTGCAGGCCTGAAGACAGGCCGTACAGGCTTCAATGCAGGCAGCTTTCTTGGCTGGATCCATGGTTTTTTCAGCCGCCAGCGTTGATGAGCCTGTCATGGCAACTGCCAAAGCAGCAGCTGACAACAACATGGTGATGGAACGAAACATGGTTTTTTCCTTTTCGAAAAGAGAAGCCAGTTCAGTCGGTCAATTCACTGAACCGGTCGGGGAAGAATCTCTTGCCGCTGGCACACCCAGCAGCGCACACGAAAAAAGCTTCCGTGCGACTCAATTCCGCCAGATGCCGTAGAGAACCCGCACTGGCCGCTGGAAAAGCACAGCGACTGCTCGAGAGTGGGCCTGCCATCTCGTTGCCTGCCCATCTTGGATCGGTACCAATCCTGCGAACGGCGTAGCATCCATTTCCAGAGCGAATGCTCCCGCTGCGATAAGCGGGGCCGTCGGCGTACGGGGCTGCAACTGACACCGACAGGGCGTTTTGGCAGGGGTTGAGTCCTCGCCAAGTGTTTCCTGCTCGACTCTTTCCAGATCGCGACAGCAGTTTGGGCAGAAGCCGGCAGGCTGCGGGGCCGACAACTTCTGCTGACAGCAGCCCTGACCCTGGGGCTGGCTCGCTGTGGCATTCCCGCTGACCCGACTTATGAAAACGGACGCTTGGCAGCATCGTGTTGTTGGAAATGGCCCAAGAAGAAAGCCAGCCACCGCCACAAACATGGCAGGTAATCTCAGAACTTTGCTCTTGAGTCTCACAATCATCTCAAACCTCTGGCAGATTTCGCCAGGCGTTTTTGCTCCATAGCACTATACGCAGCTAAGGAGGGATCAGTTCAAAAACCCTCATATGAATCGAGTTAGGCCTACTTTTTTGTCACCTGCTTCAGAGCGGCAAGTGCCAGTTTGCGTGCTTCGGCATGATCGACGATCGGTTCTGGGTAATTGCTGC
>CAZKSP010000178.1:0-6125 GCA_964555385.1 uncultured Chitinophagaceae bacterium | reverse complement strand
GTGGGCCTCGACAATCTTGCGGGCGGTCGGGAGCCCGAGGCCTGAACCACCCTGCTTGGTTGAGTAGAAGGCTTCAAAAACCCGCGCAAGCGTTGCCGGCTCCATCCCCGGCCCAGTATCAATCAACTCAATAACCACCCCAAGCCCCGACGAACGAGTGCGAACCATTAACTGCCCACCGGTGTCCATCGCCTGGGTGGCATTGATCAACAGATTCAAGATTGCCGATCGAAATGTCTCCCGATCGATTCGAACTGCCGGCAGTTCAGGGTCAAGGAATCGCACCAGTTCGACACCGGCATCATCTGCCCGGGGCTGGAAGAAATCGAGAAGTTGATCAATTTCTGTATTCAGGTTGCCCGGCTCCGGATCGACACCGCCTTGACGGGAAAAATCGAGGAAGTCGTCGAGCAACTTCTGCAGCCGATCGCATTCCTGCCGGACCAGGTCGATTTTCGCCCTGGCCCGGCGGGTCATCTGATTGGCCGATCCCGACTCGGTGATCGCCTCAACATCTTCAGCGAGCAGTTCCATGTTGAGCCTAATGCTCGACAGGGGATTACGAATCTCATGAGCTAGTTCGCTGACAAGCTTCACGAGTTCCGCATAAGTGTCGCTGTCGGCCGAAGGTCGGTCGGAGAGCACCACTGGGTCAGCCATGATTGGCACACTCGACTATTCGGCGGCTGGTTCCGGCTCGGCGGGGACCTCCTCGACCTCCATGGCAGCCCGGCGGCTCAGTTTCACCCGGTCCTGTTCATCAACCGCGATCACCTTCACCCGCATCATGTCGCCAACTCGGCAGACATCGCCGACATTGCCAACATACTCGGTGGAAAGTTCGCTGATGTGGCAGAGGCCGTCTTTGCCCGGCACCAGTTCAACAAAGGCACCAAAGTCCTTCACGCTCGTGACCCGGCCCTCATAGATCCTGCCGATCTGGATCGACGCAGTCAGGGCCTCCACCTTGGCAAGGGCAGCCGCAGCCCCCTCGGCATCGTGGCTGGCAACCGTTACCGTGCCGTCGTCCTCTACCTCGATGGTTGCACCTGTCGATTCTTGAATGGCACGGATTGTCTTGCCCCCCGGACCGATCAACAGGCCGATCTTTTCTGGGTTGATGTGGGTTCGGATGAGGCGTGGCGCCCAAGCCGATGGCTCCTCCCGAGGCCGACGAATAGCCGACAGCATATTCCGCAGGATCTCGAGCCGAGCCTCCCGTGACTGGGCCAGCGTTGCCTTGATGATCGCTGGCGAGATGCCATTGATTTTGAGATCAAGCTGGATGCCGGTGATGCCATTCTGTGAACCGGAGATCTTGAAATCCATGTCGCCGTAGTGATCTTCGTCACCGATGATGTCGGTCAAAAGCGTCCACTCGTCTTCCGACTGTTTCACCAAACCGACCGAAATTCCAGCCACAGGATTGGTGATCGGAACACCTGCAGCCATGAGGCCGAGGGTCGCCCCGCAGACGGACGCCATCGAACTCGAACCATTCGACTCAAGAATGTCGGAGATGACGCGGATGGTGTAGGGAAATTCGTCTGGATCAGGCAGCACCGGCTTCACGCTTCGCTCAGCGAGCGCACCGTGACCGATTTCCCGACGCCCTGGGCCACGGATCGGACGCACCTCACCCACCGAGAACGACGGAAAGTAATAGTCGAGCATGAATTTCTTGGAATATTCATCGATCAGGCCATCGACCCGCTGCTCGTCCTTGCCAGTGCCCAGCGTGATCGTGACTAGCGCCTGGGTCTCGCCTCGCTGAAATAGGGCTGAGCCGTGTACCCGCGGAAGAATATCAACCGCACATTCGATAGCTCTCAGCGACTTCGCGTCACGGCCGTCAGGCCGAGTGCCGGCCAGAATCAGCTCGCGAACAGCCTGCTCTTCAAGGGCATGCCAGACGTGTGAGAAATCAGCTTCACTGACTGCGTCGGCCGCGGCTGGTTCTGCCGTCAGAACCTCGGTTTTGGCCCGATCCTTGACAGCCTTGACCGCATCGGCCCGCTCAAGTTTACCCGGCACTGCCTTAGCCGCCTTGAGGTCGGCATAGTACGCAGTGGTGAGCCGCTCACGTAGCGGCCCGTAGTCAGGCAGTTCATATTGCTTCTTCGGCTTACCGGCCTTGGCCACCAGTTCGTCCTGCATCTCGCAGATCGTGACGATGATGCGATGGGCCTCTTCGAGGGCTTCGAGCATCCGGTCTTCTGGCATCTCACGGGCAAAGCCCTCGATCATAAGGATCGCTGTCTTGCTGCCAGAAACCACCAGGTCGAGATCACTCTCCTCAAGCTGGTCCTGCGTCGGGAAGGGCACGAACTGACCGTCGACCTGGCCCAACCGGACGCTTCCGAGCGGGCCTTCGAAGGGCAAAGGGGAGACCGACAGCGCGGCCGACGCACCAATCATTGCAAGCACATCAGCATCGTTCTGGCGATCACTCGAAAGGGTCTGCGCCTGAACCTGCACCTCGTCGTGAAACCCCTCAGGAAACAGCGGCCGGATCGGACGATCGATCAGACGGCTGGTGAGGGTTTCTTTCATCGTCGGCCGTCCCTCACGCTTGAGGAAGCCGCCCGGAAACTTGCCGGCGGCCGCCGTCCGTTCGCGGTAGTCACAAGTGAGCGGGAAAAAGTCGATCCCTGCACGGGGAGCGCCGGTGGCGGCGGCAACTAGCACGGTCGTTTCACCGTACGCCACCAGCACACTGCCAGCCGCCTGCTTGGCCAGCAGGCCAGTCTCGAGGCTAAGGGTCTCCTGACCAATTTTTCGTTCAACGCGATGCTTCACAGTCTTCTCTTCCTTCCTTCAAACCTTCTTCAAAACAACAATTTTTTGTTCCCGCACGCCGGAAGTCTCACATCGAGGGCCAACTGCCCATCATGCATGCCGGCGATACTTTTCTCTGCCACCACCTTTTCGACAACCGTATCATCGGTCATCGATCAGCCGGACGGCAATCCCAGCAGCATCCGGGCAGACGCACGACAGTGGCAACTACCACATCGAAAGAAGAATCCCCGAAACAAAGCCGAACAATGTCGGCCATTCCGACCTCTAGACCTTTTGATTCGCGCAACTGCAGGAATCAAAAGCCTACGCAGAAAACGCAAAGAAACCCTCTGGCTGGCCGGGGGGCCAGTCAGAGGTCATTTGCGAATCCCGAGGCTGCGGATGATGTCGAGGTACCGCTGGGGCGCGACCCGCTTCAGATAATCAAGCAGCCGCCGGCGTCGACTTACCATCATGAGCAGTCCGCGACGGCTCGCAAAGTCTTTGGCGTGCTTCTTGAAATGTTCGGTCAGGTGAGTGATCCGGGCAGTCAGCAGGGCAATCTGCACCTCTGCAGAACCCGTATCTTCCTGCCCACGCTGGTGAGCGCCAATCAACTCTTGCTTGCGATCCTTGGTCAACGACATCAGTGTGTTCGCCCTCCGCAGGCGACCATTGGGTGTTTCATCTCTCAATATGAATCCGCGAGTGTAGCGGCCGGCGGGCTTTTTGCAACCGGCGGCCGGTTTCACCGCTCGCGGCGGCCGACACCGTGGGGCGTATGGACGACGTTCCAGGCCAGCCCGAGCCGCTCAAGCAGCAGAATAACCCAGTAAGTGATGTCAATCTCCCACCACTTGTGGCCGTGAGCGGCCATCCGCTGAAAAGCATGATGATTGTTGTGCCAGCCTTCGCCGAAAGCCAGCAAGCCAACCCACCAGAGGTTCCGGGAATCATCGGTCGTTTCGTAGTTCCGGTAGCCCCAAATATGGGTCGCCGAATTCACGAACCAAGTCACATGAAAGACGATCACCATCCGGACCGCCAGGCCCCAGAGCAGCCACGAGATGCCGACATCCCGGCCGTAGGCTACCCAACCGGCAGCCAGCAGCCCGCCGCCGATCAGGAAGTGCCACAGCAGAAACGTGCGATGGAAAAACATCGCCCCGGAGTCTCGGGCGAGATCAGGCGCCCACCGTTTAACGTGGGCGGCCACCTCCTCGCCTGAGTGCTTTGGGAACAGCCAGAGCATATGGCTCCAAAGTCCGCCATCACGGGGGGAATGTGGGTCTCCCTCCTGATCGCTGAAGGCGTGGTGCTTCCGGTGATTCGCGACCCAGACGACTGCTGACCCTTCGCCAGAAATACCTCCAACAAAGGCAAAAAACCAACGCATCGGCGTCGAGGTGACGAAACTGCCGTGGGTCAGCAGGCGATGGTAGCCAAGCGTGACACCGAGGCAGCCGGTCACCCAGTAGAGCGCCAAGCAGATTGCCAGCCCGGACCAGGTGAAATAGAACGGTGCGAAAACGGCTGCGACATGAATCCCGCCGATCCAGATCAGGGTTGGCCAGTCAATTCCGCCAGTTCCCTTCCCGATACCATCGGCCCGGGGTTCGCTGCCAGCCCCGTGAGCATCGTCACTCTCCGCTGCTGGGCGTAGGGCATCAGGCTCATGCACCGAGGAGCGACCAAACTGACAGTCCTGGTCATCGAGGTCGAGTCCTGCTCGGGATCGGGCAGGCGACGGAGAGAGGGTGCTGGGTGTCATCAGTTTCTCCTTGCAGGACGACCAAGAATTGATGAGAGCATCGTTTCGATCTTCATACATTCTTTTTCCAGGCATCATCATGCCTAGTAGATGGCGTCGGAAACAGGTCGCCGAACTGTCAAAAATGTGTCAAGAACGACTTTCCGCCAGAAAACATGCCCCTCGGGGCGGCAAATCCGTGTCCCAGCCGCCGAAAACCAGTGTTTTTCAGCGGTTCGTCTGAGGCAGCGGCAGCACCGAAAGCAGCCAGGCTGAGACTGGGGTGCCAGGTACCGCAGCCACCCGAGTTCCCGAGAGTAGCCAGGCAAGCCGGTCAAGGGTCACTGCAGCGGGTGGCTCAAAAACCAGCGGAATCCCCTGAGATTCCATCAGGCAGCCGGCCCGGTGGGACTCGGCCTGCAGGCGAGCACCGCTGCCATCCACCGCAACCCGCAATGCGAACTGCTCAAATTCACGAAGTTCAGCGTCCCCCTTGGCCATTGCTGCGGGGGCGGCCCGGCAACCAATAATGCTGATCAACCCGTCCAGCCATTCTTGGGCGAGTGTTCCTCGGGGAGAAACCATTGAGAACTCCGCCGCCGACACCCGATTGTTCGTCCAGATCAGTCCTGCTACCTCGAGGGTCGCGAGGCCCTCAGCCCGGTACGGCAGTGTCGCAGTCACTTCCCCGAGATCAACGCCGACCACCCGACCAGTTGCGTGCCCCGCCCAGCCGTCAGCGGTGACTTTCGTCTGCATTGTGCCTGTGACGACCGCCTCCGGCCCCAGTTGCCAGCCCGCCAGCGGCGACTGCCCCAGAACTGCAAGGATCACAGCCATTGGCATTGGCTCAGTCAATGTCACATCAACTTCCCAATGACTCCGGTCCAGCGTCGTGTCTGGTTCGGCTGTGCGAACAATCCTCATTTCATCAGTCGTTCGTTCCGGCGAGATGACTCGCACCGCACGGTCACCTGCGTTTGCAACACATTCCACTCGTAAAGGTTGAACGGTCACTACGTCACCGCCGGTTGTCTTCCAGGCCATCCCGGCGATATCGATAACGCAATTCTGCGGAAAGCGGGCCGGTTCAGTCAGCCAGCGGCGGGCCAGCGTGGCGAGTTGCCCAGCGAAGGCAGGAGAACATTCACACCGATCAAGGAGCAGTCGCACTTCCGTCGGCGTGGTCTCAACCCCAACCGTACCCAGCGACGCCCCCCCCAGCCGGACTCCGGACAGCCGCAGACAACCGGGCTGTAAATGCCTCAGGCTTTCGAAAGCCACCTCCGTGCTGAGCAGCCGCGTGACCTCTGCCGCCATCGTCTCCCGGTGGGCAGAGGAATGCCGCTGAAACGCCCAGACCACGAGCCCGACTGTTGGTACCAGGCAGAGCAACACGAACCCAATCCGAACCCGCCGCAGCCGCGCTTCTGACTGTTCGACGAACATCCCTGTCCTCTCGCGTCATATCTGGTGATCAGTCCGTCCGGGACCACTATCAGCGGCTGGCAGCCAGCTCACTGAACAGCTTCCAGCGGGCCTGCATCTCCTCCACGCTGTCACCCCCGAACTTATCGACCAGAGCCGCCGCCAC
>CAZKSP010000177.1:0-6155 GCA_964555385.1 uncultured Chitinophagaceae bacterium | reverse complement strand
AGTTTGTCATGAAATGCCAGGCAGTCTTCGATCGTAATCCAAGCTGGCTCGATCATTTGGCCAGTTCGCTCAACGCGTTTCGATAGCGTTTGATCAGATCGTCGGCGATTACCGATTTCTCGGCAAAGCCGGGGCGTTGAGCCGAAAGCCGTACAGATCCTTCTCCGGCTTCGGTGAGATACAGTTCATCACCCTCTTTGACGTTGAGTAGCGCCAAAGCATCGCTCGGAATAATGACCCCAAGCGAATTACCGACCCGACGGAGCTTCAATTCAATCGTCATGTTAGAACAATAGTGGCAACGGACGGCGTAGGCAAGACCGGCTCACGCCACTGTCTCAGCCAGCGGGGGGAGGTTGGCCGAGACCTCGACCCCGTCAGGCCGCCAGTCGACCAGTTCCATCTCGGCGGTGCGACGGCCACGGAACTCGTTGATCTTGGGCTTGAAGGCAACATGAAATGGCTCGCCCGGGGCCGGAAGGTGTGGCAGCCATTCCGCCCCGCCGAACGCGACCGCCCGAATCCGGACGCCGTTTTGCACCAGCGTCAGCGCCAGGTGCTTGTTGCCCCCGCCCATCGTTCGCGGCGGTTCGGTGCAGGTCACGCCTGAGGCACACAGCAGCGGCCGGCGATTGCCCTGGCCAAACGGAGCCAGCCGTTCAAGCTCACGGACGCTTTCGAGCGTCACGCCGGCAATGGTTGTTTCGCCATCAAGGGTCAGCTGAGCCTGTCGCAACTCGGCTGGCATCTGCCGGGACACCTCCGCCAGAAAGGCCTCGCGGAAGGCGGCGATGCGGCCATCCTCAATTCGCAGACCAGCTGCAGCGGCATGGCCACCACAGGTCACCAGGTGCTCGCGGCAGGCCTGCAGGGCGGCGTGCACATCAAAGCCGGGGACGCTCCGGACGCTACCGATTGCCGGCTTGCCCTGAAGCTCATCGCGGGCCAGCATCACCACTGGCCGATGCCAGCGTTCGGCAAGGCGGCCCGCCACGATGCCAATTACGCCGGCATGCCAACCGCGGCCGGCCAGCACCAGAGCCGGGTCGGCCTCAGGATCGAACTGCTCCTTGGCCTGCTTGGTGGCGGCCAGCTGAATGCTCCGCTCTTCGGTCTCTCGCTTGGCGTTGAGTTCGTGCAGATAGTCGGCCAGCGAGGCTGCCCGAACCGGGTCGGTCGTCGTGAGTAGTTCGATGCCACAGCCAGCCTGACCGAGACGTCCGGCGGCGTTAAGTCGCGGTGCCAGCCGGAAGGCGACGTCCTCGCTGTCGAGGGCTGACTTCTCGTGCAGCTTGGCCAGCTCAAGCAGCCGGGCGATGCCGGGGCCGCCCTTGGTCCGCAGGCACTCGAGGCCATACTTCACATAAATCCGGTTTTCGTCGAGCAGCGGTACGACGTCGGCTACCGTGCCAAGGGCGGCAAAGCCGACACACCGCAGCAGCATTTCCCGCAGTCGTGGCGTCACCTGCTTTGACCCGCAGGCTCGGGTGGCAATCGCCCAGGCCAACTTGAAGGCGACGCCAGCCCCGCAGAGCTCACCGAAGGCGTATTCGTTGCCGGGCAGCCGGGGGTGAATCAGCACGTTGGCTGCCGGCAGCCGTTCGGCCAGGCTGTGATGATCGGTGATGATGAGTTCAAGGCCGATCTCGCGGGCCACATCGGCCTCGGCCACACTGGCGATACCGCAGTCGACCGTGATGACCAGGTCAGCTCCATCGGCCTTGAGCCGCCGGAGAGCGTCGGCGTTGAGGCCATACCCTTCGTCGAATCGGTCTGGCACATACCAGCGGGCCTGGGCATGAATTGCTTGCAGACAGTTGAGCAGGATGGCGGTGGCCGACATGCCGTCGGCGTCGTAGTCGCCGTAGATCACAATCTGCCGGCCCGCTTTCGCTGCGGCCAGAATGCGGTCTGCTGCGTCGGCCACACCGATGAGTTCCTCGGGTTCCCGCAGGTTTGTCATCGAGGCATCGAGAAATCCACGGGCTGCGGTCGCATCAGTCACCCCTCGGGCAGCAAGGAGCCGAGCGACGATTGGCGAGACGCCGGCTGACCGCTCAAGCGTGGTCACCGCCGTGGCGTCGTGCGGCGCAATAGTCCAGCGTTTTGGCATGGCAACCTCCGTGGCCGGTTCAGACGGTTATTCGTGCGACCGTCAGTATAGCCCCAGCCGTGTCGGCATCGTGTATAGTGCGGCACGTGAGAACTGCCGGAAACCACGGTTATCGGCGGCCTGTTGAAAGGGCTCACGTCACTTTAAAAACCAGTAACGAGCCAACAAGAGCGACGACATGGCGACAGCAAGCACATCCAGCAAGCCGAGCAAAACAACCCTTCGCCGTCGGACAAAGCCGTCGCGTGAAGACCTGCCGAAGGACGTCAACCTGTGCGAACACTGCACCGCCAAGTGCTGCCGGTATTTCGCCTTGCCGCTGGAAACGCCGAGCAGCCGAGAGGAGTTTGAGTCGCTCCGCTGGTTTCTCCTGCATGAGCAGGCCACTGCTTTCACAGAAGATGGCGAGTGGTACGTCTGTATCCACACCATCTGCAAGCACCTGCAGCCTGACAATCGCTGTGGCATTTACGAGACCCGGCCACCGATCTGCCGCGAATACACCACCGACAACTGCGAGTACGAGGACGACTGGGTCTACGACCAGTACTTCGAGACTGCGGAACAGGTGGTGGAATATATGGAGGCCGTGCTCGGTCCGGGTGGGGAAGAGATTGGCGACGGCCGCAAGAAAAAGAATCGCCGCCGCTCGATTCGCAGTCCCAAGCCGTCGCTCCTGCCACTGCTGGCGGGCTGAGTTCATCTGGCGATCCTATCGCGTCGCAATGCTGCTGGAGGAGTTCTGTCGTCTGTGATCACGCCCCGCACCCTGAAAGGTTTTCGTGACCTGCTGCCTGCTCAGGCTCTCGCCCGGGAACTGGTGCTGGAGGTTGCTCGGCGGGTCTACCGTTCATACGGCTTTGCCCCGATCGACACCCCGGCGCTTGAGTACCTCGAGATCCTCACTGGCAAGGGCAGTGAAGAAACCGACAAGCAGCTCTACCGGTTCACCGACCACGGGGGACGGGATGTTGGCATGCGGTTCGACTTGACCGTACCTTTTGCTCGGTTTGCAGCTCAGCACATCGCCAGCCTCGGCACACCCTTCAAGCGGTACCACTTGGCGACTGTCTGGCGGGGTGAGAACACCCAGCGGGGCCGCTATCGCGAGTTCATGCAGTGTGACTTCGACACCATCGGCACCACCAGCCCGGTGGCCGATCTCGAGACGGTGCTGGTGGTGCATGACCTGCTGCAGGCGATTGGGCTGGAGCGGTTCACCATTCGGGTCAACGACCGGCGAATGCTGGCTGGTCTGCTCGAGACCCTCGGCCTGACTGACCAGGCGACGGTCGTGCTGCGGTGCCTCGACAAGCTCGGCAAGCAGACACCCGAGGCGGTGGGCCGCGAATTGGCCGAGCATGGGGTCGCAGCCACCGCAACCGACCGGCTGCTTTCACTGTCACGGCTTGGCGGCACGCCAGCGGAAGTCATTGCAGGCCTCGAGCCACTGGTGGCAGCATCTGAAACCGGACGGGCGGGACTGGCCGCCGTGTCATCGTTGCTGGCCGGACTGGCTGATGCCGGTGTGGCTGACGGACGGGTGGCACTCGACCCCTCGATCGCCCGAGGCCTTGACTATTACACCGGCATTGTGCTGGAAAGCTTTCTCGATGACCTGCCGGGCCTAGGCAGCATCTGCTCGGGCGGCCGCTACGACAATCTGGCTGGTCTCTACACCAAACAGTCGCTGCCCGGTGTTGGTGCCTCGCTGGGCATCGACCGCCTGCTGGCTGGCCTTGAGGAACTTGGCCGGCTGGAAACGGCTGAGACCCCAGCGGATATCTTTCTTGCCCAGTTCGACGCGGCTCACCTGGGTGATTACCTGCGGATCGCCGCCGCATTGCGAGCAGCGGGACTAACGGTCGATTTCTATCCAGAGCCGAAAAAGCTTGGGCAGCAGCTAAAGTGGGCCGGCAAGAAGGGGTTCCAAGTGGCGTTGGTGATCGGCAGCGACGAGTTTGCTGCCGGCACCGCTCAACTGAAGCAGCTGGCGACCCAGCAGGCGACGACCATCGAGTGGGGCGGCGACCCCGAGCGGCTGGTCGCCGCCGTGCGGACCGCGGTGGCACCGTAAGCTATTTAGCCATCAAAAGCTTTTCGACAGACAGCTAGCCCAGCGTCTGCTCGATCGCTGCCAGTTTTCGGGCCACCTCAGCAGCAGTCGCGGGTCTGTCGGCCTTGTCGTGGGCCAGCAACTGCATGACGAGGTCGGTGAGTGCCTGCGGGGCCTCTGGTACCAACTCGGCCAGAGCCGGGGGGGTTCCCCGGGCAATCGCGGCCAGAATCGACACCATCGACTTTCCTTCAAATGGCAGCCGCCCCGCGAGTAACTCGTAGAGAATCACACCGAGCCCGAAGAGGTCACTCTTTGCATCAACCTCCTCGACGCCAATTCGTTCTGGCGACATGTAGGCCGGCGTGCCCACCACCGCACCATCCATTGTCAGTCGGGTCTCGGCGGAGTCCAGTTCACGGGCCAGACCAAAGTCGATGATCCGCACCCTTCTGTTCGGCCCCTCAAGCAGAACATTGTCAGGCTTGATGTCCCGGTGCACCAGCCCGTGTTCATGAGCGGCCGTCAAGCCCTCGGCCAGTTCGCGGCCGATCCGGACGGCTTCGGCGGTCGCGACCGTCTCGCCAGCAGTGATTCGATAGTCGGCCAGATTCGGTCCGTCGACATGCTGCATAACGATGTAGGGCAGCCCATCGTGCTCCCCTACTTGATAAATGGTGACAACGTTCGGATGGTTGATCGCTGCGGTGGCCTTGCTTTCGCGCAAGAATCGTTGGCGAGAGACGGCATCTGCCGCCCGGCTGGGGTGCATCAGCTTGATGGCGACCTGCCGATCAAGCTGTCCATCGCGGCCGAGATAGACCCGTCCCATGCCGCCATGGCCGATCAGGCTCTCGATCTGAAAGCCGCCGATCGCCTGAGGCTGCTCACCGGCCGGACGGTCAACAAACGGGTGGGCCGATTGCCAGCCACCCGCCTCTACAGGCTGCTGTTTGCCACTGTTGGGGTCGAACGTGATCGTCTCGGAAAGTGGCGAGCGGGCGGAGTGGGTTTCGTGCGAGTCGTCCTGAACAACGAACGAGCAGAACGGTCCGCCGTCGAGCATGCAACTGGTTTCGTCGATAGTGATTGACTCGCCGAAGTGTTTTGCCACGCCCTTCATGATGCCCCGGGCCAGCACACAGAGTTGGCGGCTCGAACCGTAGACCAGGTGCAACTCGTTGGGAGAATTCCTCACCGTCTCAAGCACCGGTGGCTCAGCCCCGGGGTTCGTGGCTCGAATCATGGTGTGGATGATCGACTCGGTGTTCTCAATCAGATCAAGTGTTCGCCAAGTTGGGTCAATATGCCGTCCGGCCACCTTCACCAGATGAGGCGCAAGGAACTCACCAAATCGCTCTACCAGAGTGGGCAGTGGTTCGCCTGTCCGCTCGGCAAGAGACTGCAGTAAACCGACTGCCTCACCGTCGGGATAGGTCTCGTTGGGGAGGTAACGAGATGCACCGCTCGACACGGTCTCACGCAGTTGCAGCCAGGTGGTCGTTCCGGCTGCTGCCGCGTCGGCAAACTTCTGAATGTAAAAGAAAATAATGCCGTGCACGGCGGTCCTTCGGAAAAAGCGAAACCCCGCGGCCGATTACAGCCGGAAGCAATGCTGGCCGCCTGCCCCGTCGGCGAACGGCCAACTTTAGCCTACCACGACGGTATTTCCTTCAGAAAGCAACCAGCACGAGATGGCTGCTGAATGTAGGAATCGGCTCATTCAGTGGCGTGAGCCGCAAGCGTGCAGAGTCGGTTGCGGTATAGCAGCAGGCCGTGGGCGGCGTGGTAGAGAGCCCCGCACTCAACGTCGATATCAGCCGTTTGTTCAAGCACGGTCGCCAGCCGATCAGCTCCCCGAAGCACCCAAGGCTCGGCCAGTCGTTCATCTGGAAGGGCGACGGCGAGAAACTCAAAGACATGGCCACTTGAGCCAAGCGTGGCGAAGACGTCCGGCGAGCTGGCCGGCCGCTCAAAATACTGCGT
>CAZKSP010000176.1:0-6182 GCA_964555385.1 uncultured Chitinophagaceae bacterium | reverse complement strand
GCCAGTAGGGCGTGAAACGGTAACGGGGAATAAAACAAAGGAAATGCCCCGGCTCAAGGTCATGCTGTTTCAAAAAGCGTTCGGCCGTGGCGTCATCCCGCAGATCAGTGGCAAAGGCCGCATCGGGTCCAAACTGCATGATGGGACAGAAGCAGCCCTGTTCACGAGCAAAGGCAAGGGATCGCGAATCTCGAAAAAAGACGAATTCGGCAGTACTGAGCAGATCGAGTGAATCATCGATTGCCTCGTTCCGAGAACCTGCTGGCTGCTTAGAACTGGGCACGAAGAAAGGATCGAGTGTGATGCCGTAGACCCCGTACGGTTTACCCGTCACCTCACGCCACCGCCGCAAGTCTCGACGCGCCACCAGCGAGGGGCCGGACCCATGCAGCAAGAAATCGCATTCTGAGAAGATCTCGGCGACATCCTTTCGAGGGTCAAGAATTCGCACCCTGGGAAACCGCTTCGTGAGCAGTTCCCGTACTCCGTTGCCAACGTTGCTTGGCCAGAGCCAGATCTCGACGTCGGGCAGATAAGTCTCAAGCAGCCGGAGGATACCGGGGGTATGGGCGATGTCACCAATGTTGACCGTCTGCCAACTCGACCGCACGACCAGCCGCCGTGGCTGTGCTGCCCGTACCGTCAGGCCGGCGGCAGTGGCAGCGGCAGTGGTCAACCAAGCCCGCCGGGGAAACTGGAGCCGATTGGGATGCAGGGTGTTCACTCGACTATCTCTTTGGGAATCGCGTTGATTGTCCAATGTATCTCCTCAACAAACGCATTGCGGTCAGCATCAATAACACTGAGTTGCAGACGCAATTGATCGACGGGCTGCAGCGATTTCACCTTGAGCAACAGGCTACGGTGGTCAGCCGTGAGGTCAGCTGCCAATACGGCAAGTGGTTCGGTGCCGGGATCGCCAGTACTCGGGACATACTGTTTCGAACCGTACCCTCCGGTCCGCCGGTAATTCCACTGCACCAGGTCATAGGACTGCGGATTACAGGCCGATTCAGGGTCGAGCGGGAAATTGAAGTCAAGCCGCAGACCATTTGGTTCCACCCGGCAGTCGGTGACCATTCGAACCGGTTCGCCACGGTACCAGAGCCGCTGAATGCCTCCATCGGCAAGCCCCGCACGACCGCCGCCGTTCCAGCCCTGAAGCCCTGCTGCATAGACCTGTCCATCAGCCGGATTCACACGCGACCGCATGATGCCTGTACGAAAGAAAAAAGGCAATCGTACGGCCGCCGCTTGACTGACACCTGCAATCTCCTGACGCATGACAGCAAACATCCAGCCTTTGCCAAAACTGGTGTGAAGTAGCCGACCGGCCAGTGGACCAAACCGGTGATCATCGGCAAAGACCTGACCCCCAGAGGAGTTGTCGAGTTCCTGTGGGAGCCAGAGGAAGGGGCGTTCGTACACCTCCCGTGGGACAACCTTGCCGAGGTCAATCATCCCTCCACCCGGCGCCCACATACCTGGCACAGAATAGTCAGCCACCCAACCGTAGTATCCCCCGGGCCGGATCAGGCTGATCTTCGAAGCTGGTGTCCACTGCCCCTGATTGTCGCTGGCAGTGAGTCGTCCATCAGGAAGCATGCCAAGGCCGTTGGGCGTACGAAAACCGGTGGCATAGACCTGCCGGCTTCCGTCGGGAGCAACTGCAATGATTGCCCCGGGGAGATCGGCGTCGGAACCATGACCACTCTTGGCGTAGTACAGCGTGCCATCCGGCCCATGCTGGAGATCGAAGTTGAAGGCATGAAAGTTGACAGAGACATCCCTGTCAGCGGAGAGATTCTCGTAAAAGTCGGCCTCGCCGTTCCCGTCCTGATCGTGCAAGCGGACAAGCCTGTCCTTACAGGTCACCACAACAAGGCCGTCAACAACCTTTACCCCAAGAGGCTCATAGAGCCCAGCTGCAAACCGCTTCCAACGAAGGTTCAGCAGTTGTTCATCAACTCCCGAAACGACCCAGACATCACCGCCATACGTCGTGACCACCATCCGACCATCACTGAAAAAATCGATTGCAGCAGTTCGAAACCAGGTGTTCCACGGCGTCTCATCCGGAAGCGTGAGGGTATCGAGCCGATAGCCACCCCGCTCAAGCCCAAGGGTTCCAACCGATGTGACTGTCTCGGGCCATTGTTCCGGGCCACCGGCTGTCAGGCTCGTCAGGGCGGGGGCTTTTCGTCCATTTGTCTGTCGCCGCAGATCTGCAGCAGCCTGCTCGATTTCCGATGCAGCATGAGCCCGGCCAACCCAGCGAACCACCTCCATCTCAGTGGGTTCAGTTGCGGCCGGAATGGTGACTGTCAGACGGCCCTGCTCATCGGCGGTGAGTCGGGTGCCCGCCGGACCTCCCGAACACTGCACAGCAATGAAGTGGCCATCCGCAAGCCGGGCCAGCCCACCGTCGGCAAGCCGAATGTTCTCTCCGGTCCCCGGCCCAGCTACAGCAAGCAGCAATTGCCCGCCTGGCCCAACGCTCAACCGTTGCCGTAGACCGCGTCCCGGCAGAGTGGCAACGGCGACGGGTGCCTCCAGCACCTCGCGGCCATCAATGGCATATTTGAGCAGCACACTGTTCCCGTGAAGATGATGGCCGTGATACGTCAGCCAGTGTCCCGGTAGCGGCCCCCGCGGCAGCAACTCGTGGCGGGAATAGTCGAGGCTACCGTCATGCCCCCAGGCCCAGCCTTCGAGTCCTGCCACCGGCTCCCCGTCAGGCTCAGCAGTCCCCTCTCCCCGAGGCCGTTGGTGTTGGGTCTCGGTGAGATCAAGGAAACCTCCCCGCCAAATGCCGGCCTGATCAAGTGAATGCAGATCGTACGAAACCGTCAGCCCGCCAAGGTCAATCGTAAGTACGCTTTCAAACTTCCGACTAAGTTGCGAGGCGACTGCCGGACCGAAATCACGATCAACGTGTTCCAGTTCAGTGCCATCGCGAGTCCCCCGAGGCAGTCCATCGAGGTAGCTTTCTCCAACCTCGACAAAATCATCTCGCTTCTGCAGAAACGCCTCGCGAATATAGTGAACTGCCTGATATCGCTGCTTGGGTGTCAGGTGGTTCATCGCGGCCATCAGGCCGTTCCCTCGGGAGAGCGTGAGAAACATCTGATAAGGGTCACTCCCAAACTTCAATGGCTGAGTGCGAAAGGCCCTTGCCGTTGGGAGAGAAGGCGTTTCACCGTCATGCCCGTGACAGTTGAAGCAATAGCTGTGATAGATCTGCTCGCCTGCCTCAAAATCACGGCGGCTCAACTTTCGAATGATGCCGGCATGATCCAGATCGGCAGTATCATCAGGTACGACCAACAACTCTGCCGCTGGCCGCAGTGCCGCAGCCCGTGCGGCCCCACCCCGCGAAACGTTGGCGACATACGACACAAGGTCAAGAAAATCTCGCTGCTCGCCCAAAACAGCGGCAAGGCCGTCGGGCATGAGAGACTGTTTCACAGGTTGCCGTACTTCGATGGCTCGTCGAGCCACGGAAATCGACTGGCCAAGATCACTGGTTGGCCGGAGGAGAATTTTCTCATCATCCTCTCCAATAATGAGGCCTGTCAGTGTTGTTCCATCTTCAAGAAGCAACTGCTCCTGCCCAAAGCCATCAGTGATCTGCCGGGATGGGTGAAGGATCGCCTCGATAACTTCCTGCGTGGACAAGGGACGGCGAGGCCGGGTCAAGTCGGGCCCAAGCCGCTGACCGGCAGGCCCCGGCTCGTGGCAATTCGTGCAGGCCGCCGTTGACGTGAAGTAAACCAAGCCACCACGGACAGGATCACCACGGCGGTCGACTTCAACAGCAAGCTGGTTGGCGGGCGTTGAAAGCAACTGCATCAGCAGCGACTCGACCGGCTGCCCATGCGAGGCCACCGAAGGAGTCTGCGCAACCACGGACCGAATTGTCAGAAGCAGCAGCAGGCCGTAGGCGGCAACACGAAAGCGTCTTCCCTGGCCTGAAAGCCCAGCGACATCTCGATGCCCGGCCCCCCAGCCACTGACAACTGTTCCTGCCATTGCTCTTCCCTCTGCATTGTTCCATTGGTGGTTTTCCTGAATTTACCAGCCCTGAGACAGTCTCACAGCCAATCGTTAGGATAGCCAGGCGAGGATTGATCTGTTGCCAACAGCAGTTTCGATCGGCCCAGGAACAGCCCTTGTTCATCAGCCTCAAAGGCGAAATCGATTGCCCAAAGAGAAGGTCTTTCATGGTTCCCACCAGCCAAAGCAGACAAGCAATCGCCTCAGTGAGTCAGTCTCCAACATGCCGAGGCAATTCGAGCGTGTCGATTGCCGACGACTGTCGTGAAAGTTTTTTTTCACATGCTCCGGCAGTCACCTTGCCAACCAGCACTCATCGGCGAACCTTTCAGAATGTCTCCCGGCGAAACTTCATCGCCGGGATAACGACAGCCGCAGTTGTTGGCAACCTTCAAGAGCCCAGCAAAGCAGCCGCGGCCGCCCCACGGCCGCCTATTCATCTGTTCTCAAAACTGCTGCAATGGCTTGACTACGAGAATCTGGCCGAAGTCACGGCTGCCGCTGGCTACACCGGCATCGAATTGACCGTACGGCCGGGTGGCCACGTCGAACCTGAGCGGGTCGTGGCTGATCTGCCACGGGCCGTGGCTGCTGCCAAGCGGGCGGGAATTACCGTCGAAATGATCGTGACGGCAATCAACTCCTCAGAAGATCCGCAGACAGAAGCAGTCCTGCGGGCCGCTGCCGACGCCGGTGTGAAACTCTATCGGCTCGGATATCTTCGCTACCAAGACCTGAGGCCGATTGAGCCCCAACTGGCTGTCATGCAGCAAACCCTGCATAACCTCGCCCGGCTTAACGAGCGGTGTGGCATCACCGGCTGCTACCAGAACCACCATGGCGGTCGGATCATGGGAGCGTCGATCTGGGACCTTCGGACAGTATTAGGAGACCTCGATCCAGCGTGGATGGGCTGCCAATACGACATTCGGCATGCTGTTGCCGAGGCCACCGGTAGCTGGGAGCAGGGCCTGCAGCTCATCATGCCGCGAATCCGCAGCCTCGCACTCAAAGATTTTCGCTGGCGAGCGGGCCGACCACTCAGCCCGGAAACCGTCCCTGCTGGTACCGGACTCGTACCCTGGCAGCGATATGCGAGCCTCATAAGAGCTTTCAAGCGAGAGGTGTCGCTGACAGCGCATTGTGAGTGGCCGACTTTCTCACCAACCGAAAAGTCACTGCCCATTGTTCAACGCAAGCAGCTCGCGACTGAACGAATGGCCGCCGAACGGAACTTTCTGCAAACCGTCTTCAGCGATCCGTCGAACTTACAAGAGCCGACTCAGAGCTCGTGAGCTTCCAAAGTGTTGAGTTACTTCGCAGAAAGACACCGTCTTTACCAACGGCAGGTGATGCAAGAACTTCATCCTTGAGGTCGAGTGTGTCGACCACCTCGGCATCACTTTCAGTGAAACCAATCAACTGGGCCAGGCCAGTCTCGCTGACAGCAAGCAACCGCTCGCCGAGCACAACGGGAGTGGCGCTGAAAGGTCCCTTGAGCCGCAATTGCCAGCGTCGCTCTCCATCAGTGATTTTTCCGGCAGTGAGGACGTCGCCTCGGCTGATGGTAAAGACCGTTTCCCCCGCAGCAACCGGACTTGGTGTTCCCGGCGAGAGTCGACTGCTTTGCCAGAGCTGTTTCGGCTTCTCGCCCTCGCTGTCCGCAAGAGAGAGAGCCGTCAGCCCATGAGACGGAACGAAGAGCAGCTGGCCCAGTCGGCAGCTGGAGGGAATCGTGCTGGCCCCTCCGTCGTACTGCCAGACGCTCGCGCCGTCAGCCACCCGCACCGCATCGACACCTGTCTTCGACTGCAGGCCGACGATCCCTTGGGCAAGCACTGTTGGGCTGGTCCAGTTGGCCGCCTTGGGCCGGTCGAGACGCCAGCGATTCTCACCGGTCAGGGCATCGAGGCCGAGAGCATATGACTCACTGTCATTCTCCACCTGGGCCACCACGACCCCCTCTGTTACCACCAAAGAACTTGACATGCCGAGGCTGTTACTGGCGTTCGGGAAGTCGAACGTCAGGCCGCGATACCACAACAGGTTGCCGTCGAGGTCCAGGCACGCGAGATCGTTGCTCGAATAGAACGCGTAGATCCGCTCGCCATCGCTGGCCGGAGTCG
>CAZKSP010000175.1:3921-6186 GCA_964555385.1 uncultured Chitinophagaceae bacterium | reverse complement strand
GTGCTGTCTCGCTGCCTCAGATTTTTCTGCTGCTGGCATTCGGCCCACTGGATTGGTGGATTGCCGACAACTGCTTGAGGCGCTCGGGGCCGGAAAAAATCGCACGACGTTGGTTGCCATGGATCTCGGCGACCTCCGCTGGGACCCCCGCCTGGGCGTCGTTCTGAGCCTCGTGCCGAGCCGTCTTGGAGAGGAACTCCGCGGAGAGTTGGCCCCGGGCACTCAGACTGGCACTGGTGAAAACTGGCTCATTACCTCACATGATGCCTTTGAGTTTTCTTCCGCTCATGCCGGAGAGCATCGCTCACTTTTCTCGAAAGCACTCGAACTCGCCTTGGGCGGCGTAGCTGATGACTCACCTTGGGGTGATTCAAATGGAGTTGTGGAACTCGATGAATTAGCCCGATTCGTATTGGCCTCGACGTCGATGTGGGCTCAGGCGACCACTGGTGGACGATATGGGCAGCATCCCGTTGTCTGGAAGGTAGGAGTTGGGCGTGTTCCTCTGGAGGAAATTCCAACAGGAATCGAGCTCATACGCGTGCCGGCACGCTCGTGGAAAGAGCGGACAGGCTGGCTCGGTCGTTGGTTCACATCAGGGGAAAGCAAGCCTGTTTCGGATGAATTTGACTCTGCCGCAGACAATGACGCTGCCGCTGAGCCCACGCAAACACCGCAAAACACTGAAATCGGTGAATCAAGTCAGCAGGCGAATGCAGATCAACTGCCAGACTCCCGAGAACCAACGAACTCGCCTGAGTCGGCTGGCGCCGAAAAAAGCGTCTCCAAGACTCCGTCGGGGCCACCGCTTCAGCCCGTGTCTGCCGCAGACGAGTCAACGACGCCTGATTCGTCAGGCTCTGAACCGCCAGAAACGGCACCTAAGGAGGACAAGCCAACAGCGGACACCACCACCCCCGTCCCGTCCAAAAAAGACAGCCCCAAAAAACAATCGGACGATCCCAAAAAACGTCCATCAGTTGCCACAAAGGCTCCCGCCGTTCTCTCAAATGACCCCTGGGAGCTTCTCGAAATTCAAAACCGCAGACCGAAAAAGCCCGGTGATGTTGTCGCCCTGAGTGACCTGTCGCCACATCTTGTCTCAATGGCAAGCCATCAAATTGCTTCTGCCGAATGCGCAAAGCTCACCCAAGGCAAGCGGGGGGCCAGAGGGGACGTTTTTCTTCGCGACTTCATGGTGGCAATGCAGCAATTCGACCATGAGGACTCCACTGCCAAGCAGAATATTGCTCGTTCACAGGTGGCAACTGCTTTACGAACCGCACGCGATGCAGGCGTTTCCGCAAAAGCCGGAGATGCATGGCAGGAGCTACCCGCTGAGGTTCGCTCCCTCCTTGCCGCACGAAACGATGCCGTTGAACTCGTGAGTGCAGTTAACGATCTTAACGGGAAACTGTCAGCTGGCCTTTACCCATCATTGATTCACAGAAACATCGTAGACACCTGTATTTCCCAAATCGCGGAAGCCACGACAATTCTTAGTGACTTCACGACCAAGGGGAACACCGAACCACAGCAACTCGACCGCATTGTTTCAACCACCCAATTGCTTCTGCACAAGTTGACAGGCCTTAGAGAATTCGTCTCATCTGCATCCAGCACCATTGCCGGATCTACGAATAACCCCTCAAGTCAGGACTGCCACACACTCTTTCAGGTTCTGGCTTCGACGGCGGTCTCTCCGCAAGACCGTGAACGTCTGATTGATCTTCTGCGTTTCGACCAAACAGACAGCCCTCAACTACTTGCGCCATCTGCAGTGATGCTCGCGGCCACTCGTGATCTCCCCCGCCAACGGCCCATCAGCCGGACCATGGCTCGCCAGATTAGCCTGCTTGCGACAGCAGAAATCGATCTCTTTGTAGCGAGCATTGGACATGAACAAACCAGCCCACAAACGACTCTTTTGCAGCCAATTTTGGATGGAATTCAACGCGCACAAACGGCCGTGCGCGAACTTACGTTGGCGATTGATTCACCGAATCAGCCCACGCTTGAAAAGCCCGTTTCGCAGGTTGCCGAAACGCTCTCCCAACTCTTCGTGAGAGCGAGAACCGCGGCCACATCAGCCGAATTCACCGGCGACTCTAATCTCATTATCTCAGATCAGTATGCCGGCGTTCTCCGTGTGCTTGATCCACGAGACGCACCTGTTGCTGCTATCGCAACAGTCGTGACACCCCTCAACCTGCGGCGGCAGGTGAAGCCACTCATCGAGCTTGAAATTGTTCAGTCCTCTGGCAT
>CAZKSP010000175.1:0-3911 GCA_964555385.1 uncultured Chitinophagaceae bacterium | reverse complement strand
TCCCGCCGGGCAGCAAACTCATTGCGATGACATATCAGGGAGACGATGCCGCATTACGGCAAGGTGACGTTGTTTTTCAATTCGACCCAGCCCTTGCCAAAGTTAGCCAACGCGACGGAACACCCCTTTCCAATCGCACAGCGATTCCCGTTGCGAAGCTTGCTTGGCGGCAAAACAGGACAGAATTTCTTGTGACTGCTGCTGCGTCTCTTAACCTCAACAAGAGACCAGAGGGCCTTCCAATTGCTGTCACAATCCGGAACGCCGGACAATCAAGCCGGAACAGCATCACAATCCCACTTATACGAAGGAGCAATCTCCTGCTGGCAGTGAAGGGGCATCCCCTCACTGTCACAGGCCCCTTGGATGAGGCTGGCTGGTCGCACACTGAAATGCGGGGCGGCAAAGTGACAAGCGGCGCTGGGAGGGCTCTCGATGCCACCGCGATCCCCACTGTGACTATCCGGTCCTGGCCTGCTGGGCTCACACAATGGGAAGTGGGTCTTGAGCATCTCTCCGGCGTGCCCCGTTCTGTGTCGGTCAGTGTTTACCAGGTGCCAGAGTCCACAACATTCCCAGACCGCTCTACGGGCTGGGAACAGACTGCGACTGCGATTCGTGACGGCTCGGCTACTGCAAAGCCACTCTTGGTCGCAGAGGATGTCTCACTGGACACCACCACAGGAATCCAATCGATCAACCTCACCGTCCCAAAACCAACCTCGAAAAAGCCCGATCAAGCACCGGAGAGCACGACACCGGAGGATAAGAAACCACCGCAGAAGAACTCGGACGACCCACTGCTCCTGCCAGCCCCATCCGATGACGCCCCTCAGGAAATACCTATCAGCGCAGATCTTGCGGTTGTTGTTCGTGAAAAATCCAAGGAGGGCCCAACTCATTCACAGCTATTCCGAATCTCACTCAAGCCCATTCATCCTCGGCAATTCGTATCTGCGACTGGTCAGTACAACGAACGCCGAAGAGAAATACAGATTGCTCTCGACAGTTCTCATCTTCTTTCCGGGGCACTGCCCCCGGGAGGAGTCACTGGCAAGCTGTACGCAATCAACCCACCATCTCGAGTTTCGCGTGCCATCACCACGCCGCCTGTAGTGCTTCCGCGGAAGCCAGTTGTGACCCTCAGTCGTGAGAGACCAATCGATGTTGCTGTCTTGGCCTGGAACGGAAATGACCGAGGAACTGCCACATTGGCTGTCGACGTCAATGGCTACCCAAGAGCCTTCATTTTCTCAATTGACGTTTCCCCGGCGACTGATGGCATTGAACAATCTCCCCAGCGTGACTGGCGAAGCATTCGCATAACCAACCCATTAGCGGCACGGACATTACTCAGAGCACCTACGCAATCAATCCCAATGAGTCTGCAGGTTGACTCGCCGGCAGATGCATTCCGAGATGGCCCCGACGGCGGTGACTTACTTGAGATTGTCCTGCGGCCGATTGGTGTCGGAACGATAGCAAGTCGTGGTGAGCGCGTCGGCTGGAAAGGATTTAGTGACAGGCAAGTTCGCTACACACTTCCTTCAAAGCCCAAAGGCCTAGAAGTAGAAACTGTTGTCTCTGACTGGAAGATTGATGTTTCCGGTGAAGGATTCGCGAATCTGGATGTTACGGCCGATGCTCGCCTATCGGTCTCGGGTCGCCAGCAGTCAGCAACTGACTCACGAACCATCGTCTTCGATGGCACTCCGCCCGTTATCGACGCACCACCGACTGTCTCAGCCGTTGTCGGGCGTGAGAGCGTCATTGCCTTACGTGTGTCTGACGACGTTTCAGATGGTTTTTTCATTCCCCCCGACCGTGTAAGGCCAGGAGTTTCCGGCATGAAGACAGTGCTCTGGGCCATTGACCTAGAGGGCAACGGGAAACCGGAAAAGTGGACACCAGCCGTCTGGCTGGGGGGTGTTCGCTACGAATTGCGAATCGACACCAAGAAGCTCCCTGCCGGAATCCGATTGCCGGTTCTCGTTACGGCAACTGATCGAGTCGGACTAGCAGATCCACCGACAAGGGTCTGGCTTGATGTAGCCGCTGAACCAGCGAGTCCAAACAACGTCGTGACTGGTCGCGTCGTACTTGATGGCCGCGGGGAATCGGGGGTTTGGGTTGTCTTGACGGGCCCAGGTGGGGAGCGTCGAGTTTCCTCCGACAAAGATGGCAAGTTTCGCTTTACCAACCTTGAGCCCGGAGACTATTCGGTGTTCGCTCAAGGCGCCGTTCGAAATACTTCCCGAACATCAGAAGTAGCAAAGGTTTCACTCGCAGCAGCTCCAGCAGCTCCTGCGAGTGTGACGCTGCAGCTAAAGTGAAACCAGCAGCATCCTTGACCCGCAAAGTCGACGCATCCCCTGCGTTCGTCAGCCTTTAGGCAACCGATGGCTTTGCTGCGGCCATTGCGCCAGCACGTATTCCCGCCGATATGACCTGAAGACGGACAGGTCGACTCTGACAGGAAAACGCGGGCCTCTTCGCAGTGGCAGCACTCGCTGGTGCACGCTGCGCGGATGTTTTTCATGTGCTGAACCAACACAACAACTTGCCGAGAACACTTACGCCCTTGCTTCAGCGTTGGCGGCATTACGCTGCGCAGATGTTGGTATCAGCACTCGTCGCTGCCAGCAGCCTCACGATTGTTCCAGCAGCCGCACGGGGACAGGAAGCGCCGACCACCATTTGGCAAATGCTGGGGATTGGAGCCGATCAGTACTCTGACAATCCGGCAATTAAGGCGGCAGCAAAAGCAAAGGCAGCCAAACACGAAATCTGTAAAAAAAAGCGGGCTCTTGAATACCTTGCTGGTATGGGCTGCTCTCCGGAACATCCCGAAGTAGGCCCCGCTTTGATCGCAGCGATGGGTGATCCAGATGAACCAGTCCGCTACGCCGCAGTGAAGGCCGTGCTTCAGACTGCGGGTGACTGCCAGTGCAGAGACCAAAAACGTTCGATGCGAAAAGCACTTGGGTGTGTCGAAAGTTGCCATGACTGGAAGAAAAAAGTCGAGAAAGCAATCTGTGAGTGCATCGACAGACTGTTCGGAAAAGCTCCTCCAAAGGAATGGAAGTGCAAGAAAAAAATAGAAGAGTGTTGCGAAAATCTGAAGGGCATGGTGACTGGAAAAAAACCCTGCCCTGACCCAACAAAGCAAGATTGCCCATGCGGAAATGGGCATGGACCTTGCTGCAGTGAAGACATGAAAAAGAAACTGCAGGAACTCGCTTACGGCCGAGATGAGAATGGCTGCTTTCTTGAAACGAGTGAACGCGTGCGAACTGTAGCTGAACTTGCTCTGAAAGCATGCGCATCATGTGATGGCCAACGATTCGGCGGTTCTCCCTCCTACAGTGTGGTACGCGAACTACCACCGGTCCTCGAGCGTGAACTACCACCAAACGAAGATCAAAACTCTTGTAGATCCGACCGAGCAATTATTGCCGTTCCTGAGTCTAAGATTCGCTCCGAAGAACAGCCGACTCCTGCCGCCGAACCAATGACTCTGCCAACAGAGCCACTGATTCTGCCCGCGGAACCACTTCCCCCCCCGACAAGTCGCCTGCAAGAGAACACTGCTGCCCGCCCGCTTCGCAGTATTCTTGTTGCCTCTTCGCAACGTGGCAACCTGCCAACCCATGAACTCCCGCAGCAGAGGTCATTTTTGTCTCTCACGCCCCCTCCCTTACCAGAGCGGAAACCACGGCAGTGGAATGTTCCGCAGCAGAGCAGCGCGACGACGCGGCGGTATGGGATGCCAAACACAACTGCTAGGGGACAAGAACAGCCACGACGGACTGAATCCCTGCCGCCTTGGGCCGTCAATTCTCATGTGGAGGCTCGCGTAGTTTCTCAAGAAAACCGCACTCCTCGCTGGGCAAGTTCGGCACCACTCTCGA
>CAZKSP010000174.1:0-6216 GCA_964555385.1 uncultured Chitinophagaceae bacterium | reverse complement strand
TGCGTATTGGCCACAGGAATAAAACCATGAATCGCCGGCTTGTCATCCACAAGTGTGAAGACAACGCCTAGTGGCCTTTCTTTGTCTAACACCTCAAGTCCAGCACCACCGGTTGCCATCGCAAGAGCGCCGTCTGCCATTTCACTCAGGCCCGGCATGCCAATACTGCCACCGAGCCAATCTGCTTGGACTTCAAGGTCTTGGTGCGAATCAATCGCCAACACACCAATCATAGTTGGCTTGGACTCGGCAGACAGGAGTTTGCCTTCTCCGATCAGCACGCCTGCGAGCGACAGAAAACAGACGACTTCCGCTGACATTCTGTTTTTAACCTTCATGATGCGGCTCCCCTACTCTTCTAGTGTAAAACCTCTCCCCAAGCGTTCAGAATGAGGAAGTCTACAACTTGCCCCGATGCTTTCCTAGGCCGCTTCCAAATCGCATCCAATGCGGCGCCGCGATCGAGCATCGCGAAGGTCGTGGCATCTGCTCTCAGCGGTGATGGATGCCGCTCATGGGCAGGTTAGATCGTCACGCTTCATTTCACTTGCGTGGGATATCTCGCCGAGGATTCCTTGAGGTGCTGCTTGAGCAGCGTAGTAAGTTGTTCAGCAGACGAAGGATTCATTGTGCTCAGGCTGGTTTGCTCTCCGAGGTCGTCATCCAGTTGAAACAACTCGATGTGTTCGTCCTCGTAGAAGTAAAGAAGCTTTTCATTTCCACGCACAAGTGCCGAGTGCGGACGTGTCTTGCTGACCACGAAGTTATTGACGCCAATCTGTTCCGGGGCTTTCGAGTATCCCTTTTCGGGATGGTAATAAGGAAAATGCCAGATCAATTCGCGATCGGGATGCCAGTCGGGTTCACCGAGAACCCTCGAGACGTCGAGTCCATCAACCCCAGAAGCTTGTCCTCCCGCCAGAGCCACAAATGTCGGCAAGAGGTCGTATCCGATGACGGGCGTCTGGCTGACGGTTCCGGCCTTGATCTGGCCCGGCCAACTCATCAAAAACGGAACACGAATGCCTCCCTCGTAGAGATTCCACTTTGACCCTCTCAGCGGGGCGTTGGCCGTGAACTCGGGATGACCTCCGTTATCTGAAGTGAAGATGACGAGTGTATTTTCAGCTTGCCCTGACTGTTCCAGGGCCAGCAATAAATCTCCGACGTAATGGTCGAGCGTCTCAACGAACGCTCCATAGCGAATGCGTTTGTCGCGATTCGGAGATTGAGCTGGCACTTTCTTGCCATACTTCTTGAGTAGCCATTCGCATTCCGTATCGACTGGCGTATGGACATAAAACATTGAGACCATCAGGAAGAACGGCTGCGTGTGCTTTTTCTTCAGAAAGCGGGTGGCCCGATCGATCATTGAGTCTTGGGGATATTCTCCGACTGTCGTAATCGGGGCCGGGTTTCGTTTTCCCCAGGAATATGGGTGCGCACCGAAATCCTCCTCTGCAAACTGGAATCCCTGTGCCTGCGGTCCGTGAGTCGGACTCCAGCCGAGATATCGCTGATGATGGGCGTTGAGATGCCATTTGCCAAAAAATGCGGTCTGGTAGCCGAGCCTGTTCAGGTATTCCGGAATTGTTTTTTCTTCGAGGGGAAGATTAAGTGTGAAGGACGGTGCTTGAAGAGCAGTCGTTCCTTCAATCTCCTGAAATCCGGGTTCATTCTTGGTGACAAATTCGAAGTTCAAGCGGGCGGTTGTCTTTCCGGTCAGAATTGAGGCACGGGAAGCCGAACAGATCGGTGCCGGGGCATAACCGCGGGTAAATCTCATTCCGTCTCGCGCGAGTGAGTCAATGTGCGGAGTATCGTGCCAGGGGTGTCCGTAGCAGCCGGCATCCGACCACGCGAGGTCGTCGGCGAGAATAAAAAGAAAATTGGGAGGGGCAGCCCAGAGGGGTGTGGCTGGAATGAACACGAACAGGGTGAGTGTCGTGAGCAGGCAGCCAATGTATCTCTGAGGCATTGCTACTCGCCCTCGGTTACGACCACAACGAGATTATCGCTCTCAATGTAGCCTCGGTTAAGCGGGGCTTGTCATTCTTGGGTGAGCCTCTCTTTGGCTAGCCGCCAATGAGGTCAGCACGGGCAACGTCGAAAAGCAGGCTTGTCGCAAGAAACGCGTTGTCTGGAAGAATAAGGCCGCCGGCAGTGTCGCCGCCGTATTTTCGGGTGAGGAAACTGGTGAGTTCATCACTCATTAAGCCCCGGTGGACTCCCCGCATGGCCCAGCCGTCGAAGAGGCGTTGGCTGATAGCCGTGTACTCAATGAGCCGCAGGCGTTCGTGGCGAGAGTCACGAAGGAGTTTGCGGTAGAGTTCGTTCACGTTGTCGCTCGGCCCCTCCATTACCTGCAGGAAATGCGTCGCCGTGGTAACGAGCACGCCGGTAATTTCCTGTGGCGTGTTGTTCCGCTCACTTGCAGTGAGGATGTCGCGCAGGTCCTCGAAATCAAACGGCGGTACGATCGTACTTGAGTAGATCAGACGGCAGAGCATTGGTCACACCTAATAATCAAGCAAATTTTGGTGAAAGCGGAAGAGTGAGCCAGCTGTGAGTTCTTCGAGAAGAGCCGGTTTGCTGACGCTTCGCGATCGAGTCTACCTCGCCGTAGTCTGCTGACTAGCTGGCCGGCCACGGCGGTCTTCTTGAGTGAAACCATTCCTGGCAGACACAAAGCAGTTCATGTGATGGCGTGACCACTAGGTACATCAAAATTGAGAGAAGAGTAAGGTCATGCAGCGAATGCGTTGGTGAAAGTTGGTGCCAGGCCAGGCCCAGAGCAAGCCAGGCAGGAATCAGCAGCGGCAGTGCGGCCCGATGCACCAACAGAAGATGCTGGGCAGGTGAGGCGGACTCACTTGCCCCCAGTCGTTTGGCAATGAGAGGTATCTGCTGGCCTGCATGCCACAAAAGGAACATCAACCCGACTGACAGCAGTGGTGGGGCAACGAGGCTTAACCCCGCGAGCAGAATCCATGCCAGCACGGTTTGAAAATCCTGCTCACGAAGATCATTGAAGTTCGACCGAAAGCAAAAGAAGATCAAACGGATCAGTCCAGCTAAACCGCTAAGTGCCAAAACCAGGAGGCCAGTGAGCCGGACATGTTCAATCGTTACCGGGTGGGCAGATAAAGCCGACAGACCGAAAAGCATTCGGATAGGGTGAAGCAGGCTCGACGCATCGGCAACGAGGGCAGCCACGACCCGTGACCAAAAGGTGAGCGCACATCCAAGAATCACCCCACAGCGATAGAAACTGGTGGCGACGGTGAGAAACCAGTGATCGAATCGCCCGGTAGCGGCTGTATCAGCATGCCCGAAGTGCCACAGACTGAAGAGCATGAAGGAAGCCATTAACAAGTTTGGGTAAACCACAAGAAGTACTGTCATCGCAGCCAGCCCAAGGGAGTAGGCAGCGAAAAAACGCGTCATCGATTTGCCCTCAAGCCCAGCGCGAAGCACGGCTAAATCGGCAGCTCCGTGGGGCAGGCCAACAAAGCCCAGAGAAACCAGCCACGGAACCATTTCAATTGGCTTCAGGGCGGCGCTACCAAAACAAATTCCAGTGAGAAGGCAAATGCCACTAACAATTAGTGAACAAATCAATGCAGGCTGGCCGCTTGTCCAAGGCGAAGCCAAACTCATCGGGGCCGGGTAATTTCGAAGTAGTGTCAAATGCCGAAACTGCTTTTGTCGTTCGGCGTAAGAAATCCCGGTCGCCGATAGACCTGGTGCCGCCAGCCCAATTTCTCTCGTCGCCACAGATGTTCTCGCCTGCGAAGCGGCTACTGTTCTCATCAGAAGAGGTCAGGTCATTGCGGGCTTGTTGACAGCACAGTTTCAAGTTGCTGGTGTGAGTGCCAGACATCACTAATCGACTGAATAGCTCAGCGCCTGAACGCCCTGATAGGCGACCAGACCAAACCCGACTTTATTCAGCACATCTGCGACGTTGTAAATGATCTCCCGCAACTCGCCGTTGCCACTGAATGCCATCAAGAAACCGATAGGGTAAACCGCCCATCCGATAAGGATAAACTGCCGCATGGCCTGGAGTGCACGTGCAAGCGGCCGTGGTGCCGCTTCAATTGCCGCACCGAGCGAGAGGTAAATCACCACCACGATGAGCAGTTCGAGAAAACAAGCGACTGTGAAAAACCCCCACCAAGCCTGTGAGCCGACTGGTGACGTTTCGGCAATAAAAGCGGTGACGATCATGCCCACATCAAAAACGACGAGTTGAACGAAAAAACGGGTGGCCGTATCACCCAGCCGGAGTAGAAGTGGGAACTGAACCAAAATCAGCGGGGTCGTCAGCAACCAGTCGACATAACGAAGTGCAGTAGGGAATTCCCCTCCGGTGCTCTGGTAGATCGTGGTCATTTTCAAATAGTGAAAGCAGGCGATGCTGCAGATGACACCAGAGATGACAAGCGAACTGCGGTAGGCTGACTCGACGTTCGTTCGCATGAGAAAGAAGAAGAGGGCACCAGCACCCATGGCCGCCGTACTCGCCAAGAACAGGTACAGCGTCACAGACTGCAGAGGGGTGTTCTGCGTAAAATCAAATGACAGGGCTGACGCTGCTGCGAGGGGGCTGCTCATCACGAACAAGGCATGCATGAATTCTTCTCCGAAATCAAAAGTGGCTTTCACGGAACATTTCCGGCACATTCGCCCGTTTGTGGATAATGATTACCGCAGAGATTTTTGCAAGCCACCTCGGGAACACCATAACCCCGTGGATAGAGCAGCGATTCCTGCCCGCAAAAACGCAGAACTGACAACTCGTCCAGGCGGCAATTACGGCCATCATCTTGGCTCTGTCGATACCTCACTATCGCCCTTCACTTCTTCGGTTCACTCCCGCTTCTTATGAAAAATTGTGACCGATCAGCCGCTGCTGTTGAACTCAACCTCGACGGGCTCGTCGGCCCTACTCACCACTACGGTGGCCTGGGCCTGGGGAATCTGGCGTCACAGAAACATCGTCATCAGGTCTCAAACCCCCGGGCGGCAGCCCTTGAGGGCCTCGCCAAGATGCGGCTGCTGATCAGCCTGGGCATTCCCCAGGCGGTCCTGCCACCCCAGCAACGACCGCTGGTGCCTGCGCTTCGGCAGCTCGGCTTTGGCGGAACGGATGCCACGGTGCTGGCCGCTGCGGCAGAGGAAGCTCCCGCACTTCTTTCAGCCGCAAGCAGCACTTCATCGATGTGGGCAGCCAACGCCGCCAGCGTTTCTCCGGGGGCTGACACCGCCGATGGGCGGCTCCACCTGACTCCGGCCAATCTGGTGAGCCAGTGGCATCGCTCACTCGAAACACCATTCACCACCCAGCTTCTCGGTCGCATCTTTGCCGACCCCGAACACTTCTGCCGGCACCCGCCACTGCCGGCAGCTATTGCATTTGCCGATGAAGGTGCAGCCAACCAGATGCGGCTGGCACCGAGTCATGGCGCAACCGGCACTGAACTGTTCGTCTATGGCCGTGAGCCTGAAGCCCGCTCAGCCGGTCGCTACCCCGCCCGTCAGTCACGGGCGGCGAGTAAGGCTGTGGCCCGACTGCATGGCCTCACTCAGGACCGGGTCGTTCTGCTTCAGCAAAGCCCCCAGGCGATTGATGCTGGCGTTTTTCATAACGACGTGATTGCCGTTGCCAACGAGAATGTCCTGCTTGTTCACCAGCAGGCTTTTGCCGAGGGCCAGGCAGCACTCCACACCATACGGTCGTGCTATGAAACCAACTGCGGTGCCGGTCTGACCATCATCGAAGTCACTGAGAAAGATATTCCCCTCACCCTTGCCATCGAAACCTATCTGTTCAACAGTCAATTGGTCAGCCTGCCAGCTGGAGGCATGGCCCTTATCTGCCCGGCTGAATGCCGCGACAACCAACTCGTTAGTGACTGGCTCGACAGGCTGCTTGCCGGGGACAATCCAGTGCAGGCGGTCTACCCCGTCAGTGTCAGGCAGAGCATGCAGAATGGTGGTGGGCCAGCCTGCCTGCGGCTGCGTGTCGTCCTCTCCGAGCCGGCGTTGGCCGCGATGCACGAGCCAGTGCTGCTTTCCCCACGCCGGCTTGATCGGCTTGAGACATGGGTCAACCAGCACTACCGGGACCGGCTCACCATGGCAGACCTGGCCGAGCCGGCGTTGCTCGAAGAAAGTTATCGGGCCCTCGACGAACTCACGGGAATTCTC
>CAZKSP010000173.1:0-6218 GCA_964555385.1 uncultured Chitinophagaceae bacterium | reverse complement strand
CCGGGGGCAGCCCCTCGGTGATATGGATGTCACTCACGCCCCCCTTCACCGCTGCCGTCAGGAGTTTGTCGATTTGAATGGTGCCGCCAGCCTCTTCCGGCATGGCGAAGTCATCCTCAACCGAACGCGACCTGACCCCGGAGCCCGGCTGGTCACGCTCCTCTTCCTGCATATCCAGTTCCAGCGGCATGTCGCCGTCATCGGCGGCAGCCGCCGGTTCGGCCGATTTTTGCAGCACGAGTACCCGGGTGCCGGAAACATCCAGGACGGCCCCAGCAATCGGACCATGGGAAGAGTTGAAGACAAACTTCTTCTGATCGCCGCCCGCAGGCATCACGGCAGCAATGAGGCCGTCCACCTCGGCTTCAGAAATTGCGTTGATTTTCAGCTGCCGCAACTTCTCATCGATCCGCAACATCGGTGGACTTCCCCCCGAGAGCCGCAGTTCGGTCGCATGGTTGTCGAAGGCTACCTTGAGCAGCTTTTCGACATGGGCGAATTCTGGGGAGGCTGCAACGCTCATCGGTGTCGTCCGTTCCAACGCGGTTCAGGAAAGGTGGGCAAATTCCAAGCGACAAACATGGCGTTCAGGCCCTGCTTGCCCAGCACGAGTGGGGACTGCCGGTCGAGACACCCACCCAAAGCAATCATACCATTGGTTGCCGTTACTCGACGCCCAATGGCTGAGTTGCAGCGGCGTCAATATGCCCTGCCCAACCGCAAAATACAAAGTGGGCACACCAGAATTGAATACGGCGTCGGCCTGGGTGAAGGCCGGCCGCTGCTGCCGCCTGAGCATGAAGGTGTCCCTTGAAATACCACCGAGCCGGCCCCTGACAGCGGCCCGACGGCACTAGCGGCGTAAAAACGCCACCCGGGTATTATGACTGAAGCCGCTGGAAAAGTCACGCGTTGGGAAAAAATGCGGGCCATTTCTTTTGTGTGAGGTTTGCTACCATTTCGCGATGCTCCGTCACGCCCCCATCACTTCCAGCCCATCCGAAACGGCCGAAACTGAGCGGTGGCTTCCAGAACAGCGGTACTCGCGGCGGCGGTTAATCTGGCTCGTCGACCCGCTGAACGCCATTCCGGGCGAGGGCCTACTTCCCTCGCGGACGTGGGCGATAGCCCGGGCGTTGGTGGCGGCCGGGCATGAGGTGATCTGGTGGACCAGCAGTTTCAGCCACTCTCGGAAGATTGCCAGGACCCCACCCCTCCAACTTGTATCTGAAGAGGGCTTTCAGGTTCGGCTGATTGCGGCTCGACGCTATTCCCAGGACTATTCCCGGGCCCGGTTCGCGAGCCACCGCGACTTTGCCCGCACCTTTCAGCGAGTGGCCTGCGAGTCAGTCGCCGCCGGACAGTTGGGACGGCCCGACCTTCTGGTGGCTGCTTCGCCCCCTCCGGAATCGGCTGAGGCAGCACTGCGGGTGGCCCGTCGCCTCGACGCTGAACTCATCGTGGACGTAACTGAATGGTGGCCCGAGCCACTGCGGCCGCTTCTTCCCGGCCCTACCTGGTTGGCTGCACTGATGGCAGCGATTCGGTTCCCGGCAATCAATCGGCACCAACAGATGCTGCTGGGGCAGGCCGACGCCCTGCTTGTCAGTTCACGAACCACTGCCAGCCAATTGCGATCGGCCGAGACCGTAAAGCTGCCGCTGAAAGTGGTGCCAACAGGGGCGTACGTCCAGGACTACGTTCCTCCACGACCACTGATCGATCAGGTTCCCGGGCCAGGACGCAGCAGTGATGGGCCGGCCGACCACGTTCCGCTGCCGTTGTCGATTGCCGTGGGCGGAGACTTGGATGACAGAGCCGACCTGCTGCGACTGGTCGACTTGGCCCGGGCGTTGAGCAGCCGCCAGGTCAGTGCCGTGCTGCAGATCGTGGGTGGAGGCCGCTGGATGGCCCGGCTGGCCGCTGCAGCACCGCTGGTGAAGGGATCCTGCCGCATTGAAGTGCATGGTCTGCTTGATCGCACCCGTTATGTCGGCCTGCTGGCCAGCTGCCAGATCGGTTTGGTGCTGCCGGGTCTGCTCAACCGGTTTCCACTGCCGGCTGTTGCCAGCGACTATGCCGCAGCTGGCCTGGCGATGGTGCTGGCTGCGTCGGGTGAATGCGCTGAAATGGTGACCGCAGCTGAGGCTGGGCTAGCCGCGAACGACGCCGAGCCAGACAACTTTGCTTCGGCGATCGCGTCACTGGCGACAAATCCACCACTGCTTTCGAGGCATCGGCAGGCAGCCAGACGGCTGGCCGAAAAAAGCCTCGATCGCGAGCAGCTGTCTGCTGAACTGGTTGACTGGCTTGAGTCGCTGGCCACCGTTGACGGATCAGCTCGCGGTAGCGATTAGGTTCTGAACAAGCTCGAGCAGGGCCGATGCCTTGAATGGCATTGTTACCACATGGCGGAGATCGTCTTCCGCCGCTTCCGCCGCCAGCTCCATCTGCCGGGCACTGGTAATCAGCACCGCAGGCACTTTCTTGAGATACGGGTCAGGAGCAAGGGCATTGAAGACCTCAACCGCTTCCCTGCCCAGCACCTGACTGCTCAGCAGCAGCACATCAGCTGGCCGGGGAATGGACTCAAATCGTGTCAGCGCCCGTTGGGCATTTTCAGTGACCAACACCCGAAAGCCCTTGTCGCTGAAGAATTGCCGGAGTGAATCCTGTGATTTCCCCGTAACCTCCACGAGCATGATCTTGGGTTTTGCCTGCCCGGCCGAAGCTGCTGGACCTTTCTTTTCTTGTTTGCCACTCGCTGCCGGAAGGACGGCTCCAGATTGGTCTCCGGGCGCGGTTTCTGCGAAGCGGGTGTAGATCGGCTCAAGCGCCTGCCGAACCTCGGTCGCGGTCTGGTAGCGGTCCTTGGGCTTGACGACGAGCATCTTGCTGATGACATCAACCAGATCCCGAGGAAGATGGGGGGCTACTTTCCCCAGCGGCTCGATTGCCGCAAATCGCTGCGGGTCGGAACGGATTGCCCGGTCTCTGGTATCGAGCAGAGCAGACCGGCCAGCAAAGAGCAGATAGAGCAGGGTTCCGAGGAAGAAGACATCGCTGCGAACGTCATCGCCGCGAACCCTGCCGGCCGTTTCCAACGCCGCATAGTCGACGGTCCGGAGTTTCCCAATCTCGTCCGACTTCTTGCCTTTTCCTTCGACGAAACTTGCCAAGCCAAAGTCGACCAACTTTGCGATTCCCGTCGACGAAACGAGAACATTGGAAGCCTTGAGGTCACGATGGGTGACGCCTTCGCCATGGGCGTACTCGAGTGCACGCACCAGCTGCAACGCCATGTCGATGCCCCGGCCCAGATCGAGCCCACCCCGAATCTTCACGAGTTCGCGCAGGGTCTGCCCCTCCACGAACTCCATGATGAGATAGCTGCTGCCGTTCTCTTGGCCGACGTCGTCCGTCCGGACGATTCCCGGATGCCGGAGCAACATGCCCATCCGCCCCTCGCGGAGAAAGAGTTCACACTTATCTTGATCCGACGAAAATCGTTTGCGGAGCACCTTCACCGCCACGATTTCGCCCGACTCAAGATGAATGGCCCGGTAGACCCTCGCGAATGAGCCTGCCCCTGCCTGATAGAGAATCTTGGCCTGCCCGAAGTAGAAGCCCTGACGGTAACCGCCCTTGAGACGATCCCACTGATACCCCGTCAAGAGTTCTCGCCGGACCAGTTCGGAACCAAACCGATCGACCGGGACATCTTGGCTACCGAGTTCTCTCCAGACAGTCGCCAAGTCTGCCGACCCGACAAGCTCAAGGTCGACAGCAGCTGCCGCAGCGTCCTCAGTGCTAAGCGTGGGCATAATTCCTCGCGATCTGCCGATAATCTTATTATTCGTCGTCCGCAGAGCGAATTTTTCTTGCCCAAATTTGCCTCCCCCCCCAATCCCCATGCTTTTCTTGCTGTCAGGGCACTAGTCGCCACTTTCAGACTCGCATCACAAAAAACGCTGAAAATACGCATTGGCCTGCCATTCGCCGCAGAAAAACACACCAGGAGAGGCCGAATCGGCAGTGACGCTGAAGGTGTTCCCCTCGCAGACTCTCTGGAGTAGAGCTGCCCCCTGCTGCTACAAGCCGCGTTGAAAAGGCGTGAAACCGACTAGCCATGAGGCCATTTCCACCACCGCCGGCAGCCGTTACGCCGGACTGCGTTGCCCCCAATGCTCCAACCAATCCAGCACCTCAAGCAGGCATTTCGCCGGTGGCTACCAGCCGCCGTTGCTGCTGCAGGCTTGCTGGGAATGGAATGCCCACTGGCCACGGCAGCCGGATTTGTTGAGCATTTCGAGGGGCCGACGACGCGAGTCTCACTTGCTCCGGCCACCGGGCTTCGGCTGATCAGTCAGCAGATCGAACATGGCCAAAGCCATGCTGGTGAGGCGGCTGAGACACTTGTGCTGGAAGCTGCCCAGCCCGCACTCGCCCGGCTACTGCTGCCGCTTGCGGATGCCGCTGTGATTGAGGAATTCAAAGCAAGCCTCTGGGTTCGCTGCGATCAGCCGGGAGTTCGGCTGGCCTGCCGGATGCGATTACCGCAGGCCCAAACGGCGGCCGGTGCTCCTTTGGAACTGTTTGTGGCCGGTCCACCAGGTGGCTTTCCCGGACGCTGGCAGGAACTTTCTCTCACTGGCATCCCGCGTCTGCTGGCCCAGCGGCTGCCCGCTCTCCGAGCTGAATATGGAGCCGAGATCTCAACAGCTGCTGCCGTCATCACTGGCCTGGCGGTTGAGATTCCAGTGGGCGCAGGGCATTGCACTGCCTCGCTCGATGACCTGAGTGTCGAAGGCCTGATTGCGGCGAGCACAGGAGCCATGGCTGCCGGCGAATCATCAAGCTCGCCCATCAAGGCTCCGGCTGTCAGTCCTGCAGCTGCCGCCGGTCTGGTTCGTGGAGTGCTCGAGGTGGCCGGGCGGCCGTTCTTTCCCAGGGCAATCGACCATAACGGTGAACCGCTGACGACGCTGGCTCAGCTCGGCTTCAACTGCGTGCGGCTGCGAGAACCGGCGTCGGCCGAACTGTTGGCCGAGGCAGCTCGGGCCGGCATGTGGATCATCTGCCCGCCACCCACGCTGCCGGAGGTTGATCTCCGCGAGCCCGACAAGCTGCCGGCATTTTCAGCCCGCTGGGACCGCGTGCTGCTCTGGGACATGGGCAGCGGGCTATCAGCCGAAGATGTTCCGCAACTGGCTGAACAGGTGCGAAGGCTGCGGATCTGTGACCGCCGGCAAGGCCGTCCCGTGGTTGCCTCGGCCGATTCCGGCCTCCGCGAACTTTCACGGCACATTGACATGCTGGTCGCCCGGCGGTCGGTCTTGGGCACAAGCCTGGAACTGACCAACTATCTGACCTGGCTCGAACAGCAGCCTCGGCTGGCCCGGCCGGGAACACCACTGCTGGCAACACTGGCCACCGAAATTGATTCCCGGACCGCCGCCCAGGCCGCGCTTCTGTCGGGAGCCGGCACCCGCGGCCTGCCAGTGGACGAAGAAAGCCTACTGGCTGCAGCCTTCACCACCCTGGCCGCAGGCAGCCGCGGCCTGCTGTTTCGCTCCGAACGGCGTCTCGATGCCACCGACGCTGAGACGCTGGCCCGGGCAGCAGCCGTCCAGCGAGTGAACCTGGAACTCGAGCCGATTGCCGCTTGGGGCGCCAGCGGACGGTTCACTGCCACGGCTGAGACAAGCGACCACGAGGTGCGAGCCATGGTGGTCGAGGCCTCCCGATCGCGGCTGGTGCTGGTCTGGCGGGCAGTGCAGGGGGCCCAGGTGATGGCCCGGCACTACCACGGCGACATTCCTCGGCAGGAGCAGCCGTTGACGCTGCTGGTGCCTGGGGTGCCCGAGGCCCATCGGCCCTGGGAGATTACCCACAGCACCCTCCGGCCGCTTGACCATCGGCGGGTGACCGGCGGCGTCTCGATGACGCTCGACAACTTTCATGCCGCTGCGGTTGTTCTCATCAGCGGTGATCCGGCGGCCACTGCCCACGTGCAGGAGATTGCCCGCCGCACAGCCCCCACAGCCGCGCTGCTGGCCCGGTCGCAGGCGGCTGCCGCGATCGCCCGCAGCAGCCGCCTCGCGGCCGAGTTGCCACGGCAGGCCCTTGGCCATTTGCCCGTCACCGAGATGCTGACCGAAGCCCAACGGGATGCCACCCAGGCCGAGGCATTTCTGCAAGCTGATCCCGCGACCGCC
>CAZKSP010000172.1:0-6222 GCA_964555385.1 uncultured Chitinophagaceae bacterium | reverse complement strand
CATGAGCCTGCTTGGCAATCTTTGCTGCATTCTCATAACCGATGTGCGTATTTAAGGCCGTCACCAACATCAGAGATTCATCGAGGTGCTGCTGAATGCGGGCAAGGTTCGGGGCGATCCCAGTCGCGCAGTGCAGCCGCATCGAGTCGCAGCCGTCTGCAATCAGGTCGGCACTTTCGAGCACATTGTGAATCATCACCGGCTTATACACATTGAGCTGGAAGTTGCCCTGACTACCAGCAAAAGCGACAGTGGCATCATTTCCAAAGACCTGGGCGCATACCATGGTCAGGGCCTCACACTGGGTCGGGTTCACCTTGCCCGGCATGATCGAACTGCCCGGCTCGTTTTCGGGAATCGTGATTTCTCCAATACCACACCGCGGGCCACTGGCCAGCCAGCGGATGTCGTTGGCGATCTTGAGCAGGGCCATCGCCAGCCCTCGCTCAGCGGCACTGACCTCGACCAGTGCGTCGTGGGCGGCGAGGGCCGCAAACTTGTTCGCCGCAGAAACGAACGGATACCCAGTTTCCTTGGCTATGTGGGCGGCCGTGGCCTCGCCAAACTTGGGATGGGCGTTGAGCCCCGTGCCAACCGCTGTACCACCAATTGCCAGGTCGTAGAGGCCGGGCAGGGCCCGTTCGATGCCAGCAAGCCGATCATCGAGTTGGGCCCGCCAGCTGGAAATTTCCTGGCCGAGAGTGATTGGCGTGGCATCTTGAAGATGCGTACGGCCAATCTTCACGACCGCAGCATACCGCTGCTCAAGTTCGACAAAGACATCCCGCAACTGCCGAACCGCCGGCAGCAGCCGACCCTGAATCACCTCGACAGCTGCAATGTGCATGGCTGTCGGAAAGGTGTCGTTCGACGACTGCCCCCGATTGACATCGTCATTGGGGTGGACCGGCTTCTTTGAACCCATTTCACCGCCGGCCAGTTCAATCGCCCGATTAGAAATTACCTCATTGGCATTCATGTTCGACTGCGTGCCACTGCCTGTCTGAAAGACGACCAGCGGGAAATGATCGTCCAGCTTTCCAGCAATCACCTCGTCGGCCGCCTCAACGATCAGCTGTACCTTCTTGGCAGGAAGCTGGCCAAGTTCGCCATTGGCCAAGGCCGCCGACTTCTTCAGGATGCCAAGAGCCCGCTTGACTGCTCGACCCCACTGAAACCGTTCAACACCGATCTTGAAGTTGTCGCGCGATCGCTCTGTTTGTGCCCCCCAGTAACGGTCAGCAGGCACTTCAATTTGGCCCATGCTGTCAGATTCAGTGCGGAATGAAGGGGCGGGCTGCGACACGGCGGCATCCTTTCAGGAGGCGGAGAGAGGGCGAATCAAAGCCGGATTGTCTGGTCGACGGCCGTGGGTTTCAACCCGGGCGAGGGCGGCAGCCCTACCGTTGCCCTGCCGACGAATCAGCGTCTGGTCGCCTGCTCCTGGCCGGATGCCACTACGGCCTCTGTTTGCTGCGACGCAGGATCAGCAAGCGCTACCGCAAACCAGCCATCCCAGCTGACCGCCTGGGCGGCCACCAGTTCCTGCAATCGTGGGTGCTCGGTGATCTTCTTGGGCAACACCTGCAGCGGCCGCTCCTTTGGGAAAATTTTCCCGAAGATTGTCCGCAGGGCGAACTCGATGCGACCCCGATGACCGGGCCCACCGATCCGAATCGGGCCTTCCCGCTCAAGCAGGATCCGGTTCCCAGCCACTACCGGCTTGTAACTGACCCGGCCAATCACGTCGTACCAGTCGCGGCGGCCACTCTCCAGAGCATCGATCGCCACCTGAATCTCGACCAGGCCATCGGCAAACTCAACCCGTATGGGATCGACCGCCTCAAAAGTCACTGACACCCCTTCGGGAAGGTCATCGGGCACCTTCGGCTCCAGCCCCATTCGCTCCTGTACCCGTACAAACAGTTCCTCCAGTGAAAGCTGTAGTCCACCAACACCAAGCTGGTTGAAAGCGTTATTGAAAGTGGACTGGTGGACCTGAATTCCCAACAGGCTGTTTTCCGGTTCCCTTGGACGTGGTGTATGGGCGGCGAGTTGGGCATCGGCATGCAGCCGCAGTCGGAGGATCGCCTGTTCCTCATTGGTCTCCATGAACGGTGTCGGGTTCAGGCCAAGCTGCACCAAAGGGTTCCAAACCTTGGCTTCGGTTTGTTCCGTCAGCTCAGCGAATTTGCGTTCTGATTCCTCATCAGTCTGCCGACATGACTGCCAAATAATTTTTTGGGCCACTTCCCGATTGGCCGCTGGCAGATTCTCGGCATGCTGGTTACGGGCCAGTGTCCGTAACAGCGACCCCATCAGGGGCACCGAATCGAAGCTGGTGGAGACATTCGTCAGGCGAGCTCGATTAGAGGCTGATGCGGTCGCCGGGCCAACCACCAGGCCCTGCTGACAAATTTTGACCGGCTTCTGCACGGTGAATTGCCCCGCCCCCCGTGAGGCCATTGAGATTGGCCCCGTGTCGGTGATGCCATAAGTCGAAATATCGCCGGCGACGACAAGATCGAAGCAGATCTCATCGGGGTCAGGCCTGAGTTTGATCGAAGTCGTCTGCTCTACGACTCGTTGGCCCCGAACCGGTCGCCCCAGCACAGTTTCACGAAGCGACTCGGTGCGACTGGTGGTGTCGGGCATCAAAAGCGTGAGAAATTCCTCCCGCAGCGACACCCGCAGGTTAGGGGCGGCGTAGTGATTGGTGATGGCGAGGGCGATGTCTTCATCCTTCGGAGCAGCGACGATGGCCACTTCCCTGAGGGCCTGTTGCACTTCAGCGGCCGCCGCCGAACGAGGGCTTCCTTCGAATCGTTCGACAGCCGCGAGGAGATTGACCAACTCCGCCGTTGCCTGTTCGACCTCAGCCCGACCATCCTCTGCAGTTGCCCCATCCCGCCACTCAGCCGCCAGAGCCGCAACCGCCTGCCAGGTAACCGCCCGCCGCTTGACGGCAAAAGCCACTCGCCGCAATTCACTCGCATGGTCGGTATCTTCGAGTTGATCTGCGATCGCCATCCCGGCTGGCACACATGATGCAAGCTTGGTCACCGCGTCGACCGCCGCTGGCATATGAGGCCCAGCCGTCTCAAGCACACCGTTCACTGCCGCAGTCGTACCATCAGCCCATTCGCGAACCCCCTGATAGACCGCTGGCCGCGGAGAGGCCTCCGCGGCCAGTGCGGCAAGTTGACGGAGCAGTTCGGTGGGAGGTGGCCAGGCTGTCTGTGGTGTGGCGGACTGAGAAAGCGAAGCCTGGTCGCTCCTGCCACGCTGACCAAGTCGATCCCGCAGCTTTTCCGCCGGACGCAATCGGTCCAGAAGCCGCCGGACTGGTGGTTCATCGTTCGCCTTCGATGCAGCCGGGAGAGCTTCCGTGACCGGTGGCTCCGGAGCAGGCGGTGGCGTTGGGGCGGTTTCAGGATCGGCTTTGAGGCCCTCCGTATTGTGAGATAGCCGACGGACAATTCGCTGTCGTGGGGTCTCGGGCACCACCGGCTTCCGGGGCACAGTGGTGGCGACCGCCTCAGCCCAATCCTCACCATCGGGATCAACCCAGGCGGCCCTACTATTGTCCACCCCCTTGGCTGCCGACGTTGCCACTGGCAACGAATCCTGAGGAGGCCTTCCTATCGCACCAAGTTGTAGCGGGGGTGCAGGCGCCGTAGCCGTCTGGGGCCGGGCGTGACGAGGCTCCAACCGTAATGGCCCCTTTTCCTCCCAGCGGGCAGGACGGCGAATAGCTTCGGCATGATCTTTTTCCAGCGGTGATACGCGTTGCTTGGTCGCCGAGGCTTTTGGCTGCTGCTGGACGGCAGGGACGGGCTTTGGCGTTGGCTGGCCAAGCATCCTGGTCAACAAACTTTCCACGGGCTGCTGCTCAACTCGCTCTAAAGCGGCTGCGGCTGATCGCAGTCCTCTAGCAGTTCCCTCCGATCGACTAACGGGCTTTACAGGTTGTGAAGGCTGGTCCGTATCGGGCTCCTTCGGCGTGGCCGCTACCGAATCTGCGGCTGTCGTAACGGCTGCTGTTTGCCCGCGAGGACGACCGTGTGCTGCGACGTCAACCTTGTCGCCTCCCTCAGTGGACTGCGTTCTCGACACCAACGCCCGCAGTGAGTCCGGTGATTCAACCTCTGTCTCTCGGGAAACGTGCCCTTGTGTCGACTCAGTCGACTGTGTCGACTGTGTCGACAGAGCCGCGGTAGCTTTCGGTGCTAACGACTCACCTGTAGGGTTCGATCCAGTTTCTTCCGCCTCCCCCTGATGCTTGGGGCCGGGAAGCTCTTTTTCAATCTCCCGCTTTTTTTCAGCCGTCGGTTCCGTGACATCCGGAGATGGCTTGAGGGTTTTCAATCCAGGCAGTGCCTCATCAGGAACAACCTCTTGTGGCCCGTGGACTTCAGCTTGCGCCTCTGAGGCCTGCCTGCGGAAGGCAGTGACAGCCACTTCTCCCGGTCCAGAGCGGTGAGCAAGCTGTTCAAGTGATGCCAACTCTTGGTGGGTCAACATCATCGGGCTCGGCTGCTGAGGGAGTGCCGAAAGTGGTAGCAGTGGCTCCAATACACCTGAAGGCGTTGGCAGCCCAGCCACCATGCTGGTCTGGTTCTCTTGATGCGTTGCCGGCGTCGAGGCCGTAGACCATAAAGTTACGAAGGCGGGCTGGCCAGCCTTCTTACCGGCCAAAAACTGTTCGGGAGAAGGAGCCGCTGGACGGCTCACCACCGGGGAGTTCCCTTGGCTGAAGTGACGGCGGAGGAATTGCCGCGTAGCGTCCGCCAGAGCATTCCACGACATCCAACTCTTCGCTGGCCGTCCGGCCACAAATGGCCGATCGGGAGATGACGAAACTTTCGGCTGCCACCATGACTTTGACTCTCGAAACGTGACCGAAGCAATATCAGCCGATTCATCCGCGAAGCCAAAGTAGGGATGATCCACCTTGGACAACTCCTGCGGACCATGCACGATGGCCGTCGCCAGCAGCCCGGCGACAAATGATGTCGCAACAATGCTGACTACGTACTTTTGCGACATTCCGGTCATTCCTTGGCTCATCCAGATCAACCTGTGACGGCTCAGCACCTGTGTCAGGCCTCACGGACCTGATCAGCCGGCAGCAGAACTATCCGGAGATTTGGATCGACAGAAACGATCGGAAAAATGACCCGTTCGCGAAAAACCCGCAAAGCTTGACATCGAGAGACGCCAATTCTTGCCGTCGACGGCAAACAGGGAGATCTGGGCGATCAGCGGCGGGCTGCGGCCCGCTCCAGCCGAGCTGACCACGCGTCAATCAAGATCCCCAGGTTGGCATTGCGATCGATACTGGCGATGGCCTCCAGCGTGTCAGTCAGGGCGGTTTCAAACTCGGCAAGCCGAGCGTCCTGGCAGCTCGCTGCCTGTCGCAACCCAGTTCGATAAAAGTCAAGCGTCATCTCCAGGATGACGCGCAGTCGGGCCCGCCGCAGCGGAGCCTCCTTCCCTGCCGCTTCGACCACCGCCAACGTTTCACGGGAAAGTTCAACCCCTGGCAGGGGCTGGCGTTCAAGCAGCCCAATCAGGGTCCGGCGGAATGCCGTCACTTCTTCACTGAGCAACAGCCTGGCCCGCTGAAGGCTCCCGTCTGCAGCTGCCGCTGCGGCGGCAAGCTCAGCGGGACTGGATGTGTTTCCCTCTGCCTGTAATTCACGGGTAAGGACATGCTCAATCGTGGCAGCCGACAGCAGGCCAAACCGTACGGTCTGACAACGAGATCGAATGGTGGGCAGCTGTCGCTGCAGGGACGTGCCGACCAGAATGATCACGGCACCCGGCGGCGGCTCTTCGAGCGTTTTGAGCAGACAGTTGGCCGCTTCCTCGGAGAGGTGATCGGCATCGAGCAGAATGGCGATCTTGCGGTGGGCAATCGCTGGCCGCAAAAGCAGCCGCCAGCAGAGTCCTTCTCGCAGCCGCTGATCAGGGCTGCCGATGAGCAACTCCAGAGGGATGGTTGCCCGATCGACAGGCTTTTCAACCAAATCGATGTCAGGGTGGGTGCCGGCAAGTGCCTGGATGCAAGAGTGACAGCTGCGGCAAGCGACGAGGTCAGCGGTTGACCGCTCGCAGACCAATGCCAATGCCAGACTGCGAGCAAAGGTTCCCTTCCCGACCCCGGGTGGACCGACAAAGAGATAACTTCCGGCAACCCGACCGGCTACCTCGGCGGCA
>CAZKSP010000171.1:0-6238 GCA_964555385.1 uncultured Chitinophagaceae bacterium | reverse complement strand
CACCAGCCGCACGCATGCCTCCCGAAACTGTTGCAACACCACTGGCGTCCAACGCCGAACCAGTTCAGCCTTCTCTTCCGCCTGAGCCAGCCGCTTGCGGGCCTTTTCGAGAGCCTTCTTCTCCTCAATGCATGAGGGGGTGTTGTCACCGACCTTCTTGTAGGCCCGGCAATACTCGAGGTCTTTGATGGCCTGATTCACCGCTTCTGCCGCCCTGCGGATCTCGGCTTTCCAATAGCCGGCCCGATCAACTGTGATGTAGTCAATTCCCCGCTGCCCTTCAATCTCGATGTCAGCCAACGCCTGGCCCGAGTCGTGTGCGTAGGCAATCAGGGCCGCCCTGACGAAGGCCAGCGTGTCGACCGATTTGACGTCTGCCTGAGTGGACATTGTTCGTGCGGGACTCCTGGGCGGTGGCCTTACCGCTGCTGCTGGTACTCTTCGACCCGTTCCGCTTTGCGGATCAGGTAGGGCACATACTCGCCGGTCGACTCCACGAAGCGGGCGAAGGTGGTCAGTTGCTGCTCAAAATCTTCGGCAAACTTCTGGTGCTCCTGGTCCCGCCAGGTGGACGACAGCGCCTGCAGCTGCCGCTGCACCGTTTGCATCTGACCCAGCACCTCAGTGCTGAAATGCCGCAGGCGGGATGCGAAGCGACGAAGTTCCTGTGGATCAACTATTGCCTGTCCCATTGCTCTCTCCTTTTCGAAGCAAACCGTGCGGTTGGGGGGAGCGGATTGAAGGAGCAACTCCCGACCGTTCCCTACCTGCTATCCTAACGGGTGCAGGGACGCTGCGGGAACCGGCGGCGTTCACGCGTTTGCCGTCGGACAGCCGCTTTGTCCGATCGAGTGCCACCACCGAGCCTTTTTTGCCCCAAACCTTGAACATGAGTACCAGCCGATGAGCCAACAGACCACCACTCAGCCCGCCACCCAGCAGCGTCCAGCCGCCGTCCGGCCCGGCAGTGAAGCCGGTGATGACACGGCATCGGTCGAGCCGGCGATCGGCTGGCATTGCACTCATACGTTCTACACATTCGACCGGGGGCGGCTGGCAGACCTTTCGGCGGCCGACCGGGCGGCCGGCCTGGAGGCATTTCGAGACATTTTGGATGGTGACGCTGAGCAGCCGGTGCGACTGCAGAAGTGGATCGTGCCGGGCCACAAGGCGGACTTCGGGCTGATGGCACTCGATCCCTCGCCTCACGCGGTCGATGGTGTGCACCAGCGACTCCTCGCCAGTCCGCTGGGGCCGGCGATTACGCCGACGTATTCCTTTGTCGGCCTCACCGAGGTGAGCGAATACCTGCCGACCGTTGAACAGTTTGCCGCCAAACTTGTCAGGCATGGAGAAGACCCGGAAAGCCCCAGCTACAAGGCCAAGGTTCAGGGCTACGCTTCCCGAGAGCCAATGATGCACAAGGCCCGGCTCGAGCCTGACTTTCCGGCCTGGCCCTGCGCCTGCTTCTATCCGATGAACAAGAAACGCAAGGTGGGTGAGAACTGGTTCACCCTGCCGTTCTCGGAGCGAAGCCGGCTGATGGCCGAACACGGGGCTAGTGGAATGAAGTTTGGCGGCAAGGTGAGCCAGCTGATTACAGTTTCGGTTGGCCTCGACGACTGGGAGTGGGGAGTGACGCTCTGGGCCCGCCGCCCGGAGTTCCTTAAGGAGATCGTCTACACCATGCGGTTCGACGAGGCGAGTGCCCGCTACGCGGAGTTCGGGCCGTTCTACACTGGCTACATCGCCTCGGCTGAGGAGATCCTGCGGCATTGCCGGCTGCAGGAGTAAGGTAGCGTCAGTCTTTTTCGACCGGGCTGGGCTTGTCGGCCGCCTTCGAAAAGATCAACTCCACCGGCGTTCCCTGGGGTGGAATGCGTTCGGTATAGGTGTCGAATAACAGCGCTTCGTTGGCCTGCGAACTGGCAATCGGAAGATCGAGCATGGCGGTGGGGAAATTAGAGACGCAGACCAGGTCACCGCCGTCGGCCTGGTAGTACTCGACACCAGTGGATGGGTCTTTCCAGAACTGGCTGCCCGCGAATACCCAGTCGCAGTTAAGTTCTCTGCCGGTCCGGCTATTCCGTACCCACTGCCGAGCCGGCCGGCAGTGCTCAGCTTCGGCATCCCGCCAGCAGACGTCGATAGCTACGGCATCACCAGTCGCGGGACGGTATTCACCTTCGAATGAGGCCGGGCTGCCGGGCTTCAGGCCAATCGCCAAGAGCGCTGTGTGAACCAGCCGCGCGGGAGCATCGACGACCACAATCGACTCATGTTCTTTTGTTTTCGATGGACAGGCAAAGAACTCGATGGGGCCATCTGCAAGCGCTACCCGTCCACCGACGACCACTCGCTTGCCCGGCAGGTCAATCCAGACGGCGGCGTCGGGGGAAAGCCGTTTGAGCGTTGGGTGAGGGTCACTGGCGGTGGAATCAGATGCGGTCGCTGGGCCCGGCAAGCCGGCAATCGCCAACAGGCAGCCGGCAATGGCGGTGGTATACGGCGGAGAGAGCGCTGACATGGCATGCCCTGAGAAAGATGGTGCGGGCCGGCTTTTTGCTGATTCGACGGCTGGTATAGTCTGGGTTGACGCGGAACCACCGTTCCCATCGTACGAGTTTTCGTGCATCGGGGAGTTTACCTTGTCGGGGACCGCGGTCTGCTGTGGGAATGAGCGGAAGGCGCGGAGGCAACCAAATGGCTGGGGTGAAACAACAAAAACGGCCGAACCGTGACGTCGCGGCGGTCAACGGTCGGCTGGCGGAGGCGCAACCCTCAGCCAACGGAACTGCGGCCGAGACGACCACTGCTTCCAGCGCGAAGAAGCCGGCAGCAGCCCCAACGGCAGAGTCACGGTCTTCCGCGGGAGGCCGCCGGCTGACGAGAAGGCGATTGCACGAACAGCTCGCCAGGGCTGCTGCCTCCTGCCAGAACCGGTCGCTTGTTCGGCGGATCAAGCGGCTGGACCGGGTGTTGACGAACAAACCCTTCGATGAGCAGCGGCGTCGGCAAGGCGGTGTGTTGCTGGAAGGCTGCCTCGATGCTGTGGCTGAGACAGCCGATCTGGCGGATCGCTGTGTTGCCTGCGAAGCGATTGCCTGGGGGCTTGCCTGGCTGGTCCGAAACAAACAGGCCGATGCGACGGCCGGCGGTCTGCTCCAACGACTGGTTCAGGCTGCATCCGTAACGGTTGGCGGCGAGCCACTTGAGCGGGAGGGGGCTGCGCCGTTCGTACTGACGCTCGCAGGACTTTTCGCAGACGTTGAGGATTGCCGTGTCATCGGTGTTGCAGTACGGGATCATGTCGAACAGGACATTGCGGCGACGGTTGGTGATGCGGGGGGCATCCGTGCAGCTACGGCCAATGAAATGCTCGGGAAGCTCTGCAACTGGTTGCGGTGTCAAGAGTCGATTGCAGCCACCGGCGCGGCACCTTTTTCGAAGCCCACGATTAAGGCAGTTGATCGGGCCGTCGAAGCGGCCGTCCGACTGCTTGGTCGGGCTGGACGTCCGGTGACCGATGTGGCACCCCTGCCGCCGGGGATGGTCGAGCCGTTGCTGCGTGCGGGCAGCCGGGGCCGCCGCAAGTTGGCGGCGACAATCACTGCTCTCACAGAGGGGCGGGACCTGGCGGGCTCGGGCCGCTGGAATGAAAAAGGGCTGCTGGCTGGCTCATTCCTTGACCAACAGTCGTCCGTTGCGGTACTCCGCAGCGGCTGGACCCGGGATGCCGTCCGGGTGTTGGTCACCTATCAGTCGGATGTGCCGAGGCTGGAGATCGCGGCCGGAAGCCGGCTGGTGGTCGCCGGTCCGTGGGAGCAGGCCATTGACCGCGACGGGACCACGCTGCCGTTGGCAAGCGATTGGCGGGCGAGTCGCTGGGAGGCCAATGACGAGGCGGTCTATTTTGAAATGGTGGCTGATCTGGCTGACGGCCTGCGGCTGGAGCGAGCGGTGCTTGTGCTGGCTGCAGACAATGTGGTGCTGCTTGGTGATGCTGTTGTGCTGCCGACCGCCGGTTATGGCGATCAACCTCCAGAGCTCAAGCAACCGCTTTGCCTGCGATCGACGCTTACCCTGCCACAGACGATCGGCGTCGAAGCCTTTGACGAAACGACGGAGGTTTTCGGCTGTGATCTGAAACCGAGATTTCTCGCGTTGCCACTCGGCCTGTCCGAATGGCGACAGCGGACGGATCGGGGCAGCCTGGTGGCGGCTGATCAGCGTCTGACGCTTAGCCAGACCAGTCCGGTCAGTAGGCTGTATGCCCCGCTCTGGCTGGACCTTGATGCCCGCAGGCTGAGGCGGCTCCGTCAGCAGCCGGAGGAAACGCAGCGGACCTGGCGGCAGCTGACCGTGGCCGACACCCGCGAGCGGCTCACCAGCGATCAGGCTGTTGGCTTTCGGGTGCAGGCAGGGCTTGAGCAGTGGCTGGTCTATCGCACCCTCGACGAGTCCCGAAACCGCACCCTCCTCGGCTGTAACCTTTCGTGTGAGTTCTTTGCCGGACGGTTCGGCACCGATGGTGAAGCGGTGCGGTCGATGGAGGTGTTTGACGAGCATGACGCCGGCTGAGCACGCTGGGGCGGACGCTGATATGCCATCACCGGAAACGGTGGCCCGCTGTCGCGAGAACTGGCAAGCGATCAACGATCGGGTGGCAGCTGCCTGCCGTCAGGCCGACCGCGAAGTGGACACCGTGTGCGTCATCGGTGTTACCAAATATGTCGGCCTGCCCCTAACGCGGGCCGTGCTGGCGGCCGGGTGTCGCGATCTCGGTGAGAGCCGGCCCCAGGCACTCTGGGACAAGGCTGCCGCGCTTGGCGATGAACGACCGTTACCACGCTGGCATCTGATCGGTCATCTTCAGCGCAACAAGGTTGCCAAAACCCTTGCTGTCAGGCCGCTGATCCATACCGTGGATAGCGAACGGTTGGCCGTGGCCCTCAGCCGCGAGGCGGTGGCAAATGGCAACGAGGCCGAGTTGCTGATCGAGATCAACCTTGCCGGCGATACCGGTCGCAGTGGTGTCGAACCGTCAGCGGCAACTGAACTGGTCAGCCGGGTTGTTGGCCTTTCGGGCCTGCGGCTACTGGGGCTAATGGGCATGGCCAGTCATCCAGAAGCATGCCGCGACCCCCGGCAGGAGTTTGCCGGCCTGCGGCGACTGCGTGATCAGCTTGTCGACCGCTTCCCTGAAGCAGGCGGGCTCTCTGAGTTGTCGATGGGCATGAGTGGCGACTTCGAGGCCGCCATCCTCGAAGGCAGCACAATGGTTCGGATTGGTTCGGCGCTGTTTGAGGGGCTTGAGTGAGCGGTCAGGTCGGTCGCCCCTCCACAACTTTGGCAGCGCCGCCCACCGCACTGCCAAACGGCGGTAGGATGCCCGATCATCTCGTGAAACCAGTCGGTCGGTGGTGCCTGTGCCCACTCGCTTGACGTTCACTCCGGCCATCCGGGCCGTCGTTCCCTGCCTGTGCGCTGCGCTTTCGCCCTCCGGGCTTCGCTTGCTTCCAGAGCACGCTCGTGGGCACAGGCACCCCCGACCTCGTCATCCAAGCAGATCGACGCTGGGGAAACAGAGGAAGCCGAGATCAGAAGCAACCGGACCGGTGGTGCGTTTGATGTGACTGGAAAATTGTCACTGCCAAAAGTTGGTCAGAATGCCAACCCTGCTCGGCACACAGGCTGCCGAAAAATCGAATGAGCTCCGGACGACTCTCTGCCTTGCCGCAAGGTTTGATGGCGTGGTTTCACCCGTACCAGTGATAAAAAGCACATGCCTCGAAGCCCGAAGCGCAAGCTGAGGGGAATCGGGTTTTTTTGAACCCAGACACGCCTTTCCTCGGCTCGCGCCTCGGGCTTCCCAGAGTTCAGTTCCGCTCGGCGGAATATCAAAAGCCATAGGTTGGGGGCCACGCAACGCTATCCTCGGACACGCAGCCTGAGGTTTCAGAGTTCTTCAGTACCTCGAAACGACACAGCATCCGTCCCAACACCAAAGGCAGGAGGCCCGAGCTTTCCGTGAAGGAAGTCAGCTGCACCGTCCACCAACTGCGACCCGGCGAACTTTAGCTTCGCCTGGTTTGGCCCCAAGGAAAGTCGGGCAGGAGGCCCGAGCTTTCCGTGAAATCAGTCGTCGAAACGAACCTCGAGGATTTCAAACTTCATCGTGCCGGCTGGGACGTCGATTTCGACCTTCTGGCCTACCTTGCTTCCCATGAGTCCCTGG
>CAZKSP010000170.1:0-6300 GCA_964555385.1 uncultured Chitinophagaceae bacterium | reverse complement strand
GGCAATCAGCGGTTCAATTGCCCGCAGGTCTCCAAGCCGGCCCAGGACCACCGCCGCCCGATTGATCCGGCCGTTGTCAGGGCCGGCCAACGCCGCAATCAGCGGTGGCACTGCCCACGGAGCGTGGTGCTCAACCAACTGTTCGGTGGCCGCATGCCGCACCTCACTGTCAGGGTGATCGAGCGTGAGTCGGACGAGTGCTCCAATTGCGTCAGGTGTACCGATGCCACCCAGAGCTTCGACGTACAGCAACCGGATACGGGCTTGGGGCTCACTGCCGACGGCAGTGGCAAGTGCCGGCACGGCCAGCGGGTCGTCGGTCTGACGAATCTGCTCGGCCACGCCAACAGGATCGGCGCTGCGGTCGAGATCCCGCCGCAACCGCTCCAACCGCTGCCGGGCGGCAACTTCGCCCTGCTTGGCGGCCTCGGCCTGCTCGATCAGGCTGATTTCTTGGGCTGTTCGCCAACTGCCCCGATATCGCTGGTAGCCAAGCACCGCCATCCGCTGGGCATGCGGCGAGACCGACCCGGGCGACTCGGCAGCAAGGCGACCGGCCGCAAGCACGCATGCAGCCAGCAGCAAAAAGGGAACTGCTTTCCAGGCAGTCATGCCCCGCCCCTCGCTTTGCTGGCAGAACGATTTAAAAGCCACGGGCCGCATCTTGAATCATCCCGACATAGAACGAGAACACCCGGAAAACCACCAGCACGATCAGTCCTGCTACCGCCAGCCAGACGCCACCTCCTGCCGCCTTGGCCGCCGCCTCAAAACCCCTGCGAGCATCTTCGGCAAATTGATCACTGAGTCTCGCGAGAACCTCGGCAGTTGTGCCCGAGGTCTCACCAACGGCCACGGCCTCGACCAGAGTCGGCGGAAACCGCCCACTGGCCCGCAGGGCCTCTGATAGCGTGTCACCAGCCAGCAACCGCCCTTCAATCCAGCGAGGATCGACCGCCAGCCCCGGGGCGACCGATCCGCTCAGTTCCATCAGCCGGCCCGCATCCAGCCCGCCCCCGGCTGCCAACGAAGCCGCCCGGCTCCAGGCCGCCGCCTCACCCGCCTGGGCGGCCGGTCCGATCAATGGCAGCCAATCAAGCAGCCGCCGCACCGGTCCGTGGGCCCGCCAACTAGCCAGCAGCAGCCGAAAGCTGAAACCTCCCAACACGGCCAGCCCGACCAGAATGAGCCCAAAACGAATCAGGCCCGGAATGCCAACCAGCCCAAAACCGAGCAGATCAAACGGCTTGCCCCCTTCCAGCGTGATCATGCCGCCAATCACGATCAACAGCCCCATCACCCCCAACGCCAGCACGAACTGGAAGAGTGGCCACGCCAGGCTCGACCGCAGCTGTCGTGCCGTCCGGACGCCGTGCTCGATCACCCGGGCCAGCTCCCGTAAGGTATCAACATCACGGCCAGTGCGGTCGCCGACGGCCACCATGCCCAGCACCAGAGGTGAAAACAGCCCGGTCACGGCAAGTGCCTCGGAAAGCTGATTGCCTGACTGGAGCGCAATCGTCCCTCGTTCCAGCCGAGGACGCCAACGGGCTGGCATTCGCCGCACCTCGGCCACCCAGGCCTTGCGGAGATCAAGGCCGGCATTCAGTGTGATTGCCAACCGGCCAAGCAGATCGGCCTGCAGCCGGGATGGAAGCTGCGGGCGGAATACTGCGGCCCAGCCCTGTTGTAGTTCTGCTTCCATCGCCTGCCTGTCCATCTGGTTGCCGTGGGCCAACTGGAGTCTCTCGCACCGGCGGGTGCATCTGGTAAAACCCGGGCGTTCTTTTACCCGCGGCAGGCAGCCCTGCCGCCCAGCATTCTCTCACACGACGTCCCGTTCGCCATGCCTGTTCTCTGGCCGACAGTCACGATCGTCGGAGTCGGCCTGATCGGTGGCTCAGCCGGCCTGGCCCTGGCGCGCCGCGGACTGGCCGAGCGAATCATCGGCGTGGGCCGGTCCTCGGGCAGTCTGGCCGTTGCCCGCGACCGGGGAGCCGTAACCGAGGCGACCACCGATCTTGCCGCCGCCGTAGCCGCCGCCGACTTCGTGCTGGTCGCTACCCGGGTCGGCCTGATTGGGTCGCAGCTTGCTCAAATTGATGCCGCCGTCCGTCCCGGCACGCTGATCACTGACGCAGGCAGTACCAAGGAGTCGATCGTGGCCGCCTGGGAAGCAGCCCGGCCATCCCGCCGGGGCCGGTTTGTCGGCAGCCACCCCTTGGCTGGCAGCCATGAGCGCGGGCCACAGGCTGCCGATGCCGAACTGTTTTCCGGCCGGCTGGCCGTGCTGACGCCGGTGGCCGAAACTCCGCAGGATGACGTCGAGGCAGTGCGGCAGTTCTGGACTGCCATTGGTGCCGAAACCACCGAACTCAACCCGACCGATCACGACGCCCTGCTGGCAGCCGCCAGCCACACGCCCCACCTGGTGGCTGCGGCACTCGCTGCGGCCACCCCTGCTGCGGCCCGGCCGCTGACTGCCGGCGGCTGGCGGGACACCACCCGAGTGGCCGCCGGTGACCCGGAACTATGGACCGACATTCTGCTCGACAATGCAGCCGCTGTGGCCGGCCAACTCGATGCGGTAGCCACCGGCATCGACCAACTGCCACAGGCCATCGCTGCCGGCGACCGCGAGACGCTCATCCACCTGCTAACTCTTGCCAAGGAAAGCCGTGATGCTCTGGGAAGTTGATGTGTACCTGCGACAGGCGGCCACTGCCGACCTCACCACCGCTGGTCGTGACCTCGGGCTCGATCTCAGCCACAGCCATACGGCCACTGGCTGGCTGATTGAAGGTGACCTCGACCGATCCACCGTCGAGCGGTTGGCCTCTGAGCTGCTGGCTGATCCGGTCACGGAAACCTGCCGGGTGGCCGCGGTCACCGAGGCAGGGCTGCTGGCCCCACCCGACCAGAGTGATGCCTCCAGCCTGACCGGCGGCCTGGTGCTGCATGTGCTGCCCAAGCCGGGCGTCACCGACCCTGCCGCTGAAAGTGCCCGTGAGGCGATGGCCCTGCTGGGAATCGAGGCCAACGCGGTCCGCAGCCTGAAAAAATATTGGCTGCCCGCCGGCATCACTGCCGCACAGGCAGAAGAGCTGGCCTGGAAGCGACTGGCAAGTGATGCCATCCATGAGATCGTCCTTGGTGGCCTGACATTGACGAGTCTGACCGGGGGCGGTCGCTGGCATCTTGTTCGCGAGACGGTGCCACTGGACGGCCTCGATGATGCCGCCCTTGAGGCGATCAGCCGAGAGCGGTGCCTGGCCCTGACGGCTGACGAGTTGCGTGCCGTCCGGGATCACTTTGCCTCGCTCGGCCGCCCTCCCTTTGAAATTGAGCTGGAGACGATTGCCCAGACCTGGAGCGAGCACTGCTGCCACAAGACCCTCGGCAGCCCGATCGACCATCAGGGACCCGACGGCCAAGCCCGCTTCGACAACCTGTTGAAAGAGACTGTCTTTGCTGCCACTCAGACCGTCCGCGAACGGCTCGGCCCCGACGACTGGTGCGTAAGCGTCTTTCGCGACAACTCAGGCGTGGTGCGGTTTGACGGCGACCACGACATCTGCGTGAAGGTCGAGACCCACAACCACCCCTCGGCAATCGAGCCTTATGGCGGCGCCGCCACCGGCCTCGGCGGCGTCATCCGTGACGTCCTCGGTACCGGCCACGGCGCCAAGCCGCTGGCTAACCTCGATGTCTTTTGCGTCGCGCCGCTCGACACACCGCCTGAGGAAATTCCCCCCGGCGTCATTCCACCACCGCGGCTGCTCGACGGGGTGGTGGCCGGTGTCCGCGACTACGGCAACCGGATGGGCATCCCGACGATCGCCGGCGCGGTCGCCTTCCACCCGGGCTATCTCGGCAACCCATTGGTCTTCTGCGGCACGGTCGGCATCATGCCTCGCGACTCGGCCGACGGCCGCGTCGAGCCAGGTGACCTCGTGGTGGTCGCCGGTGGCCGGACCGGGCGAGACGGTATTCACGGGGCCACCTTTTCGAGCATCGAGCTTTCCAGCGACAGCGAGACCGAGTCGGGCGGATCGGTACAGATTGGCCATGCCATCCATGAAAAGACCGTCACCGACTTCGTGCTGGCGGCGGCCGAAGAGCAGCTGTTTCATGCCATCACCGACTGCGGCGCTGGTGGGCTGTCGAGCGCCGTCGGTGAGATGGGGGCCGAACTGGGAGCCGAGGTTGACCTCGACACGGTGCCGCTGAAGTATGCCGGCCTGTCGGCTACCGAAGTCTGGATCTCCGAGGCCCAAGAGCGAATGGTGCTGGCTGTCGCCCCGGCCGACTGGCCCCGGCTGGCTGAACTTGCCCGTCAGGAAGGAACCGAGGCGATCGCGATTGGCCGGTTCACTGGCGACGGTCGACTGGTGCTTCGCTGGGAGGGGGAAACCGTCGGCGACCTCAACTGTCACTTCCTGCACGAGGGCCGGCCCCGACGGCGACTCAACTCACGCTACACGCCCCCGGCCGAGAGCGAACTAACCTGGTCACTCGACCAAGCCGACCTCGGCAGTGTGCTGCTCGAACTGCTCGGGGCGGCCGACGTTGCCAGCAAGGAATGGATCATCCGGCAGTACGACCATGAGGTGCAGGGGCAGAGCGTGCTCAAACCCCTGCTCGGACCGGCCGCCGGGCCGGCCGATGCCACGGTCATTCGCGGCGCCCTCGGTCGACCGCGGGGCATTGTGCTGGGCGTCGGCCTGAGACATCACCTCGGACCGCTCGATCCATACCAGATGGCGGTCGGCGGCATCATTGAAGCGGTGGCCAACTGCATCGCTGCCGGGGCCGATCCAGCCCGCATCGCCCTGCTCGATAACTTCTGCTGGGGCGACTGCCGCCGACCGGAATCACTTGGCACGCTGGTCGAGGCCTGTTTGGGCTGCCAGGATGCCGCCATTGCGTTAGCGGCACCGTTTGTCAGTGGCAAGGATAGCCTCAACAACGTCTTCACCTGGACCGCTGCCGATGGTCAGCAGCAGGAACGGTCAATTCCGCCCACACTTTTGGCGACGGCACTTGGTCAGATCGCCAATGTCGGTCACTGCATTTCGCCCGATCTGAAGCAGCCCGGCAGCCGGTTGGCACTCATCGGCCTGTCGACCTCCGACCTCGCCGGCAGTCAGTTGGCGGTGCTCGGCCGTGTTGCTGGTGGGCAGGTGCCACAGGTCGACCTGGCCGGCTGCCGGCGGATCTTTGAAACCATTCACCGGCTGGTCACGCAGCGGCTGCTGCGGGCCTGCCACGATCTCTCCGACGGCGGACTGGCTGTCGCCGTGGCCGAAATGGCTATCGGCAGTGGGCTTGGGGCGAACCTCGATCTGGCTGCCGTTCCGCTGGCCGACACTTCCAGCCCCGTAACCGCCAACGATGTCGTCAGTCTGCTGACAGTGGCTACCACCGAGACACCCGGCCGGTTCCTTTGCGAAGTTGCTGAAGCAGATGCCGACGCCTTTGCCGCCGCCTGTGGCGACCTGCCCTGGGCCTGGCTAGGTCAGGTGACCGATGATGGACGGCTGACCCTCACGGCAGCCGAGGCGATAGTCGCCGACATTCCTGTTACTGCTCTTGATGCTGCCTGGCGGGCCCCCAGCCTGGCCCACGCCGGCGCACTCTGCTGAGCAGCTTCCTTCCCCTTTCTTTCCGTTCCGTTCGCAGACTGGTTCCTCGCATGCTTGCTCCCCGCGCCCTTGTCCTTCGTGGTCCTGGCACCAACTGTGACCACGAAACCGCCCATGCCTTCGAACGGGCCGGTGGCCTCAGCCGCCGCATCCATGTACAGGCCCTCGCCGAGAAGCCGGCGGTACTCGACGACGTGCAGATTTTCTGCATCCCCGGCGGCTTCTCCTACGGCGATGACATCGCCAGCGGCCGCATTCTGGCCCTTGAACTGAGACAGCGACTCGGTGATGCCCTCCGAAAGTTCCACGACCGCGGCGGACTGATCTTGGGCATCTGCAATGGCTTTCAGGTCTTGCTGCAGACAGGGCTGCTGCTGGCCGATTCTGCCCCCAGCAGTGGCCGACAGGCGACGCTTGCCCACAACAACTCGGGCCGGTTTGTCGACTGCTGGGTGCATCTGCAGGCCAAGCCGGGCCGCTGCGTGTTCCTGCAGGGGTTGAACCGGTTTGAGCTTCCGGTGGCCCATGCGGAGGGGCGGTTCGTGACAACCACCGCGGAGGCCCTCGAAGCACTCGACCAAGCGGGCCAACTGGTGCTGCGATATGCCGACAACGCTGCCGGACGGCCCACGAACCCAAACGGCTCAGCCTGCGA
>CAZKSP010000169.1:5963-6306 GCA_964555385.1 uncultured Chitinophagaceae bacterium | reverse complement strand
ACGCACCGAGTTTGTCCTACGGCAGGCCGGCCTGTCCCCACCGAAGATCATCATGGACGTCCGACCCGAAGCCGAGGATGTCTGCCGTCGCGAAACTGTTACTGCCTGCTGCGGCGATGCCTTCTTCGAGGCCTACCGTCGGATGCGGGAGTGGGACCTGCGAGCCATTCCAGTCGTCGACGAGAGCCGTCGCGTGGTCGGCGTGCTGTCTGTGCTTGAACTGATGGAACTGCTGTTCCGGGATGAGGGCGACCCAATCAAGTCACGAACGGTCGCCACCAGCCTTGAAAAAATCACCGAATCGCTGGGCGGCTCATTTCAGCATGCCGTCGAACCAGAGCAG
>CAZKSP010000169.1:0-5953 GCA_964555385.1 uncultured Chitinophagaceae bacterium | reverse complement strand
CAGCGGGATGAACTGCTGGTGATGGTCGGGGCAATGAGCGCCGACGGCTTCACCGCCCGAATGCAGCAGTTTGACAAAGATCGCGTCATCGTCGTCTGTGGTGACCGGCCGACCATTCAACTGCCTGCCATCGAGCAAGGGGTCCGCGGACTCGTGATCACCGGCGGGTTCCAACTTAGCCCCGGATTGGTTGAACTGGCTCGGGCTCGAAATGTCTCGGTCATTTTGAGCCCCTTCGACACGGTCAACACCACCACCCGCATCCGTTCGTCACAGTTCATCGACCCGGCGGTCGATCGCAATGTCGTCACCCTACCGGCCAAGATGCGGGTGACCGATGCCCGGGGCATTGTCGAACGGTCAACCCAGCCGGTCTTCCCGGTGGTAGGGGATGACGGCCTGCTTGTCGGGCTGTCATTCAAATCAGACATCATCAGCCCACCCCGGCCTCGGCTGGTGCTGGTCGACCACAACGAACTCACCCAGGCGGTTGCTGGAGTGGAAGAGGCCGAGATTGTGGAGGTGCTCGACCACCATCGTCTGGGTGGTGGCCTCAAGTCGACGCAGCCAATTCGGTTCGTCAACGAGCCGGTCGGCTCTACCTGCACGCTGGTGGCCCGGCAGTTCCGCGGCGCAGGCCTCGAGCCCGATCCGGCCATCGCGCTTTGCATGGCATCCGGCATTATCTCCGACACACTCTTTCTGCGAAGCCCAACCACGACTGACGTTGACCGCGAGATTCTCGGCTGGCTACGGAGCCGCTGTCCGGTTGACCTTGATGCCTATGCCCGTGAATTCTTTGAAATTGGCTCGGCCCTGCGATCGAGTACGCCAGAAGAAGTCATCCGCGAAGACTGCAAGGAGTTCATTGAACAGGGCATCCGCTTTTCGATCTCGCAGATCGAAGAGACCGGGTTTGACCTGTTCTGGGAGCGGAAGGATGAACTCCTGGCGGCACTGGCCGCCTATGCCGACCAGCGGAGCCTCGACTTCTCCGCCCTGCTGGTGACCGACGTGGTGAGCAATGGCTCGCTCCTCCTGCTCTCTCGCGAGACCGAAGCCTGGGAGGAGATCAACTATCCACGAATCGACCGTGGCCTCTACGCACTGAAGAACGTGGTGAGTCGAAAAAAACAGCTGCTTCCGCTGGTGACACAACTGATCCAGGCGGCACTGGTTTGAGGCAAGCCAACGCTCACTGGGCTACCGACTTACTGCCCTCGGCTGAACCACCGATTGGCGCCCCTTCGGGGAGCGGCCGACAGGCAGCGGGGATGTCCAGCCGGTGCAACTCTTCCCGAATCGCTCGGTACTCGGCAAAGCTATCGGGATAGCACCAGAGCGTGACCGTCGTGTCGGGCCGAACGCCACTAAGAACGGTCCGAAATCGTGACTGGCGGGCAAGGGCGTGCTCGAGAGTCTCCCCCACATCTCGGCGGGTGGGTCGGGCCACCCACTCACGGCTGCGAACCATCACCTGACCGGCAGCTCGATTGATTTGCACCTCAACGACATAGTCAAGTGAAAAGTCCTGTACCGGGCCGACCGTTTCAACCCGCGACTGCATCGCCGCGAGCGAGCCACTGCTCCGCTGGGTCCGGGCCTTTGCCTCTTCGAAAAGCTCCGTCAGCGGAATGTAGGCGATCCGGCCAGCAGCGAGGTGAAAGTGAATCTCATCGCCAGTGACAGTCCGGCCAATCGGTGTGGGGTAGGCCAGCAACCGCTTGGTTTCCTGCGGGGCGTGGGCAATGCCATCAGCTTCAAGGCTACACCGCTCGATCTCTGCCTTGAGCCGCTCCTGCTCAGTCTCGGCCTCGGCGGCGGCCGCTCGCTGCTCGTCGACAGCCGCCCGCAGGCTATCGATGTCACGTTTTGCAGCTGACACAGCGGTAGCAAGATGAATTCTGGCCGTTCCGGCATCAGCTACTGTCATCGCAAGCTGGGCGGCCTGCTCATCCAGTTCCAACAGATCGCTTTCGGACTGCACGATAGCGTCTTCAAGTCGGGCTGCCTCGTCGGCAAGCGCGGCGACCTCCGGCGGCGGCGCTGAGTCTGGCTTAATTGACAGATGCTGAACCCGCGCTCCGATCACCATCACGAGGATGATCAGGATGCCGACGATGTTTGTCACGATGTCGAGAAAGGAATCCTGGCCGGCCTCCTTGGTCTGCTTGAGCCGACGTCGCATCATCTGATCACCTCCGCAGTTGCAGGCAGCACTCCGATGCCATCCGCCCGTTGACGGCGGGGAACCGGCGGCAGCCGCTCAACTTCGTCGGCCTGCTGCCGCAGACGGGTATTGAGGCCACTGCCCACCAGCAGTTGCTGCAAGTCCTGCCGGCGGCTGGCTCCGTCAGTAGTCTCCGTAAGCACGAGCTCCGGCTTCCAATAAAGACGGTCGCCGGCTAGTCCCCAACTCGAAACCCGCCGACGAACTGCTTCAACAAGCAGATCGACTGAGTCGACGGTGGGCCCAAAAAGCGGAATCCGCTCAGCGACCCGCCGTCCTGATTCATCGAGCAGCCGGATCTCAGCCTGGGAACATTCCAGCTGGATTGGACGGGTGAGCGGTATATACCGCTGCGAGGTGGCGAAGCTGGCCCAGTCGCTGCCGCGAACGCCGGCCAAAGGCTGGCAGCAGCTGCCGGCCTGCCCCTGCCCATCAGCCGCTTCGCCCTGGCTAGCATTCGACATCATCACGTTTGCCTGGGAGCCACCAACCTGCATGCCAAGCGGCAACTGCGGCCCGCTCATGCCGCCACCACCAGCACCGGCCGCACCAGTTGCGGCACTGTCAGCTCCGGCTGATCCTCCGCCGCTGCCGTCCGCCCCGGCTGCAGCCAGCCCGCCACTGCCGAACTGTCCTGCTTCTCCGCCGGCTGCCATGCCATCTGTTCCGGCGTTCGCGTTCTTCCCAGTCGCCGTCCCCGGCTGTCCACTCAGGCCCGGCTTCCCTGCGGCACCCGACACACCGGTCGACCCAACGGCACCGCCGTCTCCACCACCGGACACCCCACCGGGTGACGCAACTAAATGATTTCCCGCCGAAAAGCGGCCCGAAGCCCCGGCACCTGGTGTCAGGCCAACCAGGCTACCTGTTTCTTTACTACCCTCACCGCTGCCCAGGCCGCCCGAGGCATCACCCTGGCCGAGACCTGTGCCACTTTTCCCGTTACTGGCAGAAACGGGCCGACCAATGAGCCCCCTCTGACCATTGGCTTGACCAGTTCCACCGTATCCGCCAGTGGCCCCGCCGTCCTGCCCACCAAAGTTGCTACCACCGGGCCCGGCCTGGGTCGCGGCAGCCTGCTGCTTCGACCAGTCCCATCGCGACTGGTCGCCCAGCACCGACGGCCCTCCCTCAGCCACAACTCCGCCCCGGACCGACGAGGCCCGATACTGCTTGGCCACCGGCTTGTTGCGTCGCATGGTTGAACGGGTCTGGGCCAGCCACTGCAACCGCTCACGAGCCTCATTGATGGCCTGCATTTCAACGTCCTGAAGAGCCAGGTCTTTTTTTGGAAAGGCCAGCCGCCAGTCCTCGTCAATCAACTGATAGCCAAAGTCACTTCCCCAGGATGCAATCGACTCGCGGGCAGCGTAGTAGGCCATCACGCCAGACGGCCGCACCAGCAGCAACGGGTAGGGCCGCAACGCTGGGTCGTCCTGCGAAACCGCTTGGCCAGCGAGATACTCCCGAGCCGCTCGCAGGGCACTGGCCAGTGGATTACCGGGGCCCGAGGGGCCTTCGAAATCACTCGGATTGAGCCGAATGCCCTCCGGCTGCAAAAAGACGCCATCCAGCGAACATTCGATGAAGAGCGGCCGCCGCCGGGTTCCACCACTGCCCTCATAAGGGACGACAGCATAGGCGGGCGGCCTGGCATCACGGTCCTCGCGAGCCTCGGCGAGTCGCTTCTGGGCAGCCTCCAGCTCAGCCTCAAGCGTGACCAGCTTCGCCGGATCAGGAGAGGCATCGTCTTCCGCAGCTGCCAGCTTGCGCCCCAGCTTTTCCAGCTGCTTCAATTCGTCGGCGAGACCCCGCGAGTTTTCTTCGATGCCAGCCAGCCTGAGCCGCAACGACTCAAGGTCGGCACCCGTCTTGGCCCGCATGCCGGCCAACTGGTCACGCCGCCAACTGAGGTTCTCGATGGCCAGCCGCAGCTCAGCGGCCGCCGCCTCGGCCTCAGCCGCGGCGGCAGCCTTGTCCTGCTGTCCGGCGGAGTAGCCAAACAGCACCAACAACACGAGCAGTGCCCCCATGGTGCATAGCAGCACGGCCAGGAAGGGAAACAGCGAAATCGCCACTCCCTCCCGGATACGGGAACGATTCATGCGACCTTTCCGACGGGGGCATCGACTGTCAGTTCACGCTGCGGCCCTGCCACATCCCGGGCGCGGGCGGCCAGCAACTGGGTAGCCGCCGACAACGAGATCACTGCCTCCTCAAACCGGCCACTGGCAGTGACCGCCGCCAGATTGTTTTCTAACGACTGCTCGAGGGCAGCGATCTCATCAAGCATTCCCACCACTTTTTCGAGCGTGGCGGTCTGCCCAACAACCTTTTCCTGATGCTGTTCAAGCGTCGTCACCGCCTCACCCAGCGCCGCAGTGGCCTGCTCCCAGCGACCATCCCGCTCAGCGGCCAGTTGCCGATGGGCATCGACCAGTGATTCCCGCCAGGTTGCCAGCGTTTCATCGAGTGACGCAGCCAGGGTTTCACGCAGGCGGTCGCCAAGGCCGGCAAAGATCCGCTCAAGGCTAGCGGCTGCCGTCTGCTCGAGTTCTTTCCACGAGTGCGTCTGAGCTTCGATGAGCTGAGCGGAACTGCGTCCCACCGCATCGCCTAGCCGGGCCATGGCCAAGGCGGAGCCGTCGCTAATGCCGTCGGTCTGGAAACGTCCGGCGAGTGCCTCCCAGGACTGCTGATCAACGCGATCGAGCAGAGACTGTTCACCCCGCTCAATCATGAATTGAAGAAACATTAGCAGCATCGACAATGCTAACGCCGTCGCCGTGGTGTCAAAGGCGGTGCCGAGCCCCGCGACAACGCCCGAGATGTTCTCAAGCTGCGTGGGCGAAAGATTTGCAATCGCCACCGTGATTCCGATAACGGTCCCAAGAAAGCCCATGATTGGAATGGCCCAGACGACAAAGCGGACCAGCCCGTAGCTGGCGTGGGCGCGAGCGGCGTCGAGGTCGGCAAGATACTTCAGATGATCCTCGAGGTCGTCGGCTGTTCCCGTGCGAGCCACCAGATCGAGTGCCTCATGAAGCCGACGCGGTAGGTAAGCTGTCGGCCCCTCACCCACTTCATCCACCACCTGCCGCTGAAGTGTGGCCGCCTCGGAAGGATGCTGGCCGCCAGCCGGAGCCGGCCCCACCAGGGATGCCCCCAAAGCCCGTCGTTGCGCCAGCAGGTCGACCGTCTTCATGACTAGACTGCTCAGGCCAATACAGAAGAAGCCGACCTCGAGATACTCGACCCAGTGGCCTGCGAGGTAACGCACAACATTCTCATCAGTGATCACATCGCCATGAATCAGCGAAAAGAAGAAGAAGGCGAGACCGGCCCCCCACAACAATGGGGAACGCAGCAGCAGACCGGAAAGAGCTGAAAGACTCGGCACGCGGCACCTCCGAAGGCGACTGGATGGCTGGTGACGGCGGCGCCCGCAGACGCCGAACCATCACCCTCATCGGCCTCTCTTGGCCAAACGATTGAATCGAAACGACCGGCATTTCAAAACAGTGACCCAAAGCGAGCAGGCAGGCAGGCTAGGAGAGCTGCAGGGCCTGGGCGCGGCCTTTTGGCCTTTCGCCACTAGCTGTCAATCGATACCTCTATCAGGATGGAAATTCTCTGTTCCTTTCGCCGCCGCATATGCAGATCAACCCAGCAGCTCTGGACGGGAAAGCACTGCCTCTCCGTTGTCACCTGCATCCTGTTCAC
>CAZKSP010000168.1:0-6375 GCA_964555385.1 uncultured Chitinophagaceae bacterium | reverse complement strand
GGTCTACGCCGGCAAGATCAAGGCGGCCGAGACCGAAGAGCTGGCGATGGTACTCGAACAGGCCGATCGGGTAGTGATCGTGCCAGGGTACGGACTGGCGGTTGCTCAGGCCCAGCATGCCGTGCGGGAGCTCGCCGATGTGCTTGAGGCCCGCGGCTCCACGGTCGAATATGCCATCCATCCAGTGGCTGGCCGAATGCCCGGGCACATGAACGTCCTGCTCGCTGAGGCCGACATTGAATACGAAAAGCTTCGAGAAATGGATGATATTAACCCCACCTTCCCCGAGACTGATGTCGCGATTGTGATCGGAGCCAACGACGTCGTGAACCCGGCGGCTCGCACCGATCCCAACAGCCCGATTGCCGGCATGCCGATACTTGATGTCGACAAGGCTCAGACTGTGATCGTGGTCAAACGGTCGCTTTCGCCTGGCTTCGCCGGCATCCCCAACCCATTGTTCGCCGCCGACAACACGCTGATGTATTTTGCCGACGGCAAGAAGGCGTTGATCGACCTGACTGCGGCAATTGCTCGTGACTAGCCAATCTGCGTAACGCTCGCTCAGAGCACCTCAGCCCAAAGCGAGTCTGAAACCAGCAGGCCGGCACGGGTGAGGCAAACGGTTTCGCCATCGTCCTCGACGAGGCCAGCCTGTTGCCAGCGGGCAAGTGCAGCCTTCGCTAGTTCGTCAATGCTGAAGCCGCTGTCCGTGGCAAATGCCATGCGGCTAACCCCCGCCCGCCGCCGCAGCCCAACCACCAGCCGCTCCCGGGCTGCTTCCTCGGCAGTCATGGTTTCGACCTCGCCACTGGCATCCTCGGCCGCCAGCACTCGCTTGATCCAGGTTGTTGTGCTGCGGTGATTGGTGATCCGGGTACGACCGTCGAACCGGGCCGCCCCCGGGCCGAAGGCCTCCCAGGGCCGGCAGGCCCAATAGGCTTCATTGTGCCGGCAGCGGCCCCCTGGACGGGCAAAGTTTGAAACCTCGTAGTGCTCGTAACCGGCGGTCTTCAAGTGATCGATTGCCAGTTCAAACATGGCTCGCTCAGTCTCTTCAGGCACCGGCCGCAACAGTCCCTTCCTCCGCTGGCTGGCGAAGGCAGTGCCTGGCTCCCAGGTCAGGCAGTAGACCGAGACATGCTGCGTGTCGAGGGTAGTGATCGCCTCCAGGTCGGCCGCAACCGCCGCCAGCGTTTGCCCCGGGGCGGCGGTCATCAGGTCGATGCTCACCGTTAGTCCGGCTGCCAGCAACAGGTCGGTTGCCCGCCTGACGTCAACTGGGGTGTGGTCACGGTCGAGACTGGCCAGCGTTGCGGCAGCGAGTGACTGCGCCCCCAAACTCACCCGCGTCCCGCCACAGTCTTTAACGGCGGCGACCCACTGGTCGGTCACGTCGAGCGGATTGGCCTCGACTGTCACCTCGGCCCCGGCAACCGGTCGGCAGGTCGGGGCAAGCAGCTCAAACAGCCTCCGCAGACCATCCGGGCCCAGTTGGGAGGGCGTCCCGCCCCCCAGATAGAGCGTGTCGAGTTCCAATGGTTGCCGAAGCCGCTCAAGCTCGCGGCCAAGGGCCGAAAAATAGTCCGCCAGCAGATCTTCCCGCCCCGCCACCAGTGTGAAATCGCAATAACCACATCGGTGCCGGCAGAAGGGGACATGCACGTAAACATGGCGGGGCCCACTCACAGCCAGACCTGAAGCCGACCGTCGAGCAGGTCGGGCAACTTCTTCGCGAGAATTCGCCGAATGCGGTCATCGGTGTACCGGGTGGAGTAATGCGCCGCGATGATCACCTCGTTGCGAAACCGATCGCGGCGGGTGAGGAAATCATCGAGATGCATATGGCCGTATTTGTGAATCTTCTCCCGTCGATGGCTGCGGGCGACAAAAGTCATTTCTGTAATCAGGATCATCGCCTCGTACATGGCGGGGCAGTGATCAAGGCCGTCGGGGTTTGAATCACCAAGATAGGCCACCAGAGGTGTCCGAACCTCGTGCGTGACATCAACGCCTGAAAGCCTGAGGTCGCGAATCTGGGGCCCGGCCAGGCCTTGGTACTCGTGTTTGAGTTTGCGGCGACGGTCCCAGACCACATATCCGACACTCGGCAGGGTGTGGCAGGTGCTCGAGACCGTCACGACATGCTCACGGGAGAGTTCGATCTCATCGCCCGGCCGGGCCGGCAGCAGTGTGCACGGAAGCCGGCCCCGGTCCAGCCGCGAGACCGCCCGCAGGAGCCGTTCAATCGGCTCAATCGCCGTCTCAGGCAGATAGATTGTCGGCGGCTCCATCTTCATCATCCGCCGGCGGGCAACGTAGACCGGCAGGGCGGCGATGTGATCGAGATGGGTATGACTGATGAACCAGGTAGAGGTCGCCATGAAACCCCATGGCTGGCCACCGAGATCGAACCCAAGCTTCAGCTCCGGTACCCGCCAGTAGCTCTGGACTGCCGCCCGCGAATAACCCTCAACCGTCAGCCCTTTGTGGGTGAGCGTCCGCAGCGGGGCGTTTTCGATCATGAAGCTTCCTCTTCCTCCGAGCCTGAAGTAGTCCGCGGCTCCAACCAGATTTCTCCATACAACTCGTCCTGTCTGGTCGTCAGCCGACCTCGTCGGACCAGTTCAAGGGCTGCCAGAAAGATACCCACCACCCGCATCCGCGGCATCTCGTCATCGAAAAGCGTTGTGAATGCTACCCTGCCCTGCTTGGCCAACAACTCTTCGATTCGCTCAATATGAACCTCGATCGGGGTATCGTCATGAATGATCTGCCGAGGCTTCCGGCGTTCTTGTCGCTGCAGCACCCGGGTCAATGCACCAACCAGATCCCAGACCTGAACATCGGCAAAGTGAATCTCGGCCGGCGGCCCCTGCCGCGGCAGTTCTTCGGTGTGGGACCGAACAAATCGTGACTCCCACTCCCGGGCCCGGTCCTCCAGTAACACTGCAGCGTCCCGGAACTGTTTGTATTCCAGCAGCCGCTCCACCAAATCTTCCCTGACCGGCTCGAGCGACTCCTCCTGCTCTTCTGGTCGGGGCACCAGCGTCCGAGCCTTGATCTCCAAGAGCACACTGGCCAATTCGACAAATTCCCCGACCTGATCGATCGCCAGCTCCTCAAGCACCTCCAGATAGGCGACGAAAGCCTCGGCCACCCGGGCGATCGGCACCTCGGTCACATCCACCTCGTGCTTTTTCACGAGGTAGAGCAGCAGATCGAGCGGACCGGCAAAGACGTCGAGATCGACCTTGAAGGCCACGGCGGGCTCCTGTGCGGGAATATGAATAATCCATTTGCCGTTAGGCACCCCCTGGTGTCAATGCCGCCATGCCGTCTATGGTTCCGGTCCGGTACGCTATGGACGGCTTACGTCCTCCTGCTCCCTCCTTTCACCGATGACCGCCAGCACACCTCATCCTGACGCTCTCTGGGCCCCATGGCGGCTGGCCTACATAAAGGGAGAGGGCGGTGAAGCGGTTGCCCCCGAACCAGACAGCTGGCGGCCGGGGGCCGAGACGGGCTGTTTTCTCTGCCGGGCGGCGGCGGTCTCATCAGACCATGACCGAGATCTGGGGGTGATTGAGCGGACTTCCCAGAGCATCGTTGTGCTCAACCGTTACCCCTATGCCAACGGCCATATTCTTGTCGCACCGCTCGATCATCAGGCTACGCTTGCCGAGCTTGATGATATTGCGTTGCTCGACCTTCAGCGGCGGCTCGCCGGCTGGTGCAGCCGGCTGGAGCAGACGATGCAATGCCAAGGATTCAACATCGGCCTCAATCTTGGGCGAGTGGCCGGCGCAGGCTTGCCGGGGCATCTGCACTGGCACATCGTGCCACGGTGGCCTGGTGATGTGAACTTTATGACGAGTGTTGCCGGGGTTCGGGTGATCCCCCAGGCCCTCGACAGCCTCTGGGAACAGCTCCGGGAGGGCTGATGAGCAAGACAACGGGCCCGAGAGTGGATGGTGCCGCCTCCTCCGCCCCGCCCGCTGACTGGCGGTCGCGCGAAGCTGTGCTGCTGGGCTCCTGGGCGATGCATGCCGCCGACTCAGCTGGCCGGCTCCACCCGGAGCCGGCCCATCCCTTCCGCAGTCCGTACCAACGCGACCGTGATCGGGTGGTGCATTCAGCCGCCTTCCGTCGGCTCGCTCATAAGACGCAGGTCTTCACTGACTATCCAGGCGACTACCACCGCAGCCGGCTGACCCACACGCTGGAGGTAACCAGCATTGCCCGCACCCTGGCCCGCAGTCTTGCGCTCAACGAGGACCTTGTCGAAACACTGGCCTTGGCCCACGACATCGGCCATCCACCGCTCGGCCATGCCGGCGAAGACACCCTCAACGACCTGCTGGCCGATGAGGGTGGCTTCAACCACAATCGGCAGGCTTTGCGAATCATGACGCTCCTGGAGCAGCGATACCCGGGCTTCCCTGGCCTCAACCTTTCACAGGAGGTGCTCGATGCTCAGGCGGTGCGGGCCCGGCTGCCGGATGCCCCATCACCGCTTCTGGAGGCCCAGGTGGTCGATGCTGCCGACTCGATCGCCTATGACACCCATGACGCTGACGATGCAATTGAACTTGGCTTTGTCAGTCTTGACGAACTGCTGGAACTGCCATTGGTCGCGACGGCGGCGACCAGTGTCGGCCAGCGGTACGGCCAACTCGGACCACTCGCCCTGCGGCGGGCAGTGCTTCACGAACTTGTCGAGATGCAGGTGGCGGGGCTCATTGAGACAACGACCGTCCGACTCCGGGAGCAAGGCGTTGACTCCGTCGCGGTGGTTCGAGCAGCCTCGGCGGATGGAGCCCGGCTAGTGGACCATGCAGAGACCATCGCCACCGGTAAACGTGAGCTCGAGCGATTCCTTTTTCAGCAGGTCTATCGCACCGAGCGGGTGATGGCCGTGCGCCAGCAGGCCCAGGGCCAACTCCGACAATTGTTTAGCTGGTATTGTGAACACCCCGGCGAAATGCCCCCCCGTTATCGTCAGCGGGTCGACTCGCTGGGACTGCGGCGGAGTGTCGCCGACTACATCGCCGGCATGACTGACCGGTTTCTCAACCGCAACTTTCACCGCCGACTCGGCTGAACGACCCGCGTAGCCGGCAGAATCCGCCCCGGCCAGCCCGTTGGGGTCTTCACGCACTGCGGCAGAAGCCAGCAGGGCGTGGTACTATTTTATCGGCGAAATCTTGCCTACGCTTTCACCAGCCCCCCCGCCCCACACCGCAGAAATCCACACCATGACACTCGTCGTCCTTCGCTCACTTTTTTTCATGGTCTCCCTCGGGATCGCTGTCCTCATTTTCAATGGTAAGGCCATGCAGTCAGCTCCCGACTGGGTGCCGTGGCTTGTACTCCTCACAATGGTCGGGTTGCCAATCGGTGTCATCACAGCCGACATGAGGGTCCGCACCAAAGACCTGACGGTGATCACTTCGATCTATTTTGGTTTGCTGATCGGCGTTTTCCTCACCTACGTGGCGGTGCTGGCACTCAGTCCAATTTTGGCTTCTTTCCCCGACTCACCAATCACTCCCTGGCTGCCGCCGATCCTGGGAATGTTGCTCTGCTACGTCTCAACGAGTCTGCTGCTGCAGACCCAAGACGATTTCCGATTCATTATTCCCTACGTTCAATTTGCTCGGGATGTCCGTGGCTTGCGGCCCAACGTGCTCGATGCCAGTGCCATCATTGACGGCCGGATCGCCGAACTCGCCGACACCGGCCTCTTTCAGAGCCGGTTTGTAGTGCCCGCGTCAGTCATGGAAGAACTTCAGGACATTTCCGACGCAGCCGACAAGACCCGGCGGCTGCGGGGCCGTCGGGGTCTCGACATTCTCAGCCGGCTGCGAAGCACGCCGACGATTGATATCGAGATTCTCAGCTCACGAGAGCCACTTACCGATCCAGCCTCAATGGAATCGGAGATTGTCGAACTGGCTCGAGAACTCGGTGGCCGGGTCATCACCAATGACCCCAACCTGATGAAGATCGCCAGCGTCCGCGGTGTACCGGCCCTCAACATCAATGACATCGCCGTTGCGTTGCGGCCGTCGTATGTTCCCGGCGACCTGATTGACGTCAAGATCGTCAAGCCTGGCGAAGAGCAGGGGCAAGGAGTCGGTTTTCTGGATGATGGCACGATGGTGGTGGTCGAACACGGTCGCGACGTGATCGGCCGAACGATTTCGGTCAGCGTTACCAGCACCCTGCAGACTTCCGCCGGCCGGCTGGTCTTCGCCCGCCCTGAGATGCACCGGGCCTAGCAGCCTCCGAAAACAGTCTGCCGTTGCTCAAATACGGTGACGAACCCCGTCACTCACCGGCGAGCACCGGCAACCGGTTGAGGGTATACCA